>CAMDGL010000121.1 GCA_945897845.1 Chitinophaga pinensis
AAATCGTATTTTACCAACGATTTTGTGTTGTCGTCGGCCAACCAGTCGTGCCTTTGGAATCAACGCCGCCCGCTGATTGCCTATTGGGGAACCACGCAAAAGCCCGTTTCGATGCAGATTCGTTTTCTGCACGATGGATATGATTATGCTGCTGCGAATATATTTTGCGCACAGGATTCAACCAATGTACTCGGGGCGATCAATCTTACCACCAATGGCGGCGACCGTCACGTGACCATTGATGTGATTGAGAATGCCACCATTAAAGCCACCGATCTGCGTTTGCGTTTCGAGTTTGGAGGCGACATCGATAGTGTCAGTTTCAGTTCTCCTGAAGCTGGTAGAAATCTGGTGGTCGGTAAATCAGGCAAACTGAATTTCAGGATCGAACTTCCTTACCAAAAGTTTGGCGATTATCAGGGCAATTGGTCAACCGGCGCGGACGACAAAAACAAATGGATTGATTTGGTGATTTATTCAGGAAGCGAAAAAGAGTTTAACTTCGGGGAAATTCAGGAAGCAGTGCTTGGGTTCTTGTTTTCGTTAAAAGACGGAACAATTCCGGAAGCGCCTGTCGAAGTTTCAAAATCGGGCGAAAACCTGAATCTGAAATGGAACGGACTTTCAGTGAACGCCTTAATTAAACCGTATGAAGAGCGGGCGACACTGGTATTGAAATAAAAATTCAAAAACCAACAAAAATGAATAAACCACGATTTTTCACTTTGATCCTGGCTGTCATTTTCAGCCTGAACCTTTCGGCGCGCGATTTTTTCGTTGCGCCAAATGGCAGCGATCAAAATCCGGGAACTAAAATTCAACCACTTGCCAGTCTGAATGGTGCACGCGATCTGATTCGTCAACTACGAAGTTTGGGCAAACTGAACGAGGAAGTTCGGGTGATCGTTTCCAATGGCATGTATTTTATGACCGAACCTTTGCTCCTGACCGATCAGGATTCCGGAACTGAAACTTTCCCGGTTATTTACCGGGCTGAAGACGGTGCCAATCCTGTTTTTATCGGAGGCATTCCGATCAGAAACTGGGAAAAACTAACCGACAAAGTATGGAAAGCCAAAGTTCAAGAGGTCAGTCGTTTTGGTTTTTATTTCGAGCAGCTTTACGTTAATGGACAGCGTGCAACCCGCGCTAAATCGCCCAATCAGGGTTTTTATTTCCTGAAAGGAGTTGACGAAACGGTTGTTTCGAAAGGAAACGGACGAGTGCCCGAAATGGCTGTTCAAAAGCTGAAGGTTTTTCCGGAGGCCGCCACCAATTTTTCCAAATTCTCGAAAACTGATTTTGATGATGCCGTGCTGACGCTCTACCACAAATGGGACAATACCCGAAAACGCATTTCCGGTTTCGACGCCGATAGTTTGGTAGTTTTTACAGTCGGAGAAGGTATGAAACCCTGGAACAGCCTTGATAAACAAACCCGCTACACAGTCGAAAATTTCAAGGCGGCACTCGATACGGTGGACGAATGGTACCTCGACCGCAACGGAGATATGCTATACATTCCGGCAGAAGGCGAAAATCCCAACCAAATGAAGATTTACGCGCCGGTAACCGAACGATTTGTGACTTTGCTAGGAAATGAGCAAACAGGAAAAAAGGTGGAACACATCCGCTTTGAAAACCTTCGGTTCGAGGTTTCAGGATACCGTATGCCACTTTGGGGAAACGAGCCGGCACAGGCTGCTTCGCCGGTTGAGGCTACCATCATGGCCGATTATACCAGCAATATCAGCTTTGTGAATTGTAAAATATCGCAAACCGGTACCAGCGCCATCTGGCTGCGGAAAGCCTGCACCGATTGCACCATTCAGCAGTGTTACCTGCACGATTTGGGCGCCGGTGGGGTTAAAATTGGCGACATACGCATTCCTGAAAATGAAAAAGAACTGACTCAACGCATCAAGGTGGATAATAACATCATTCGTTCCGGAGGCTATGTCTTTCCCTGCGCGGTTGGGGTTACTGTTTTTCAGGCCAGCGACAATGCCGTTACCCACAACGAAATTGCCAACTTCCGCTATTCTGGCGTTTCGGTTGGCTGGGTTTGGGGATATTCACACAGCCCAAGCAAACGGAACATCATCGAATTCAACCACATTCACCACCTCGGCTGGGGCGAACTGTGCGACATGGGTGGCGTGTATTGCCTTGGCGAGTCGGAAGAAACTTCGGTGAGCAACAATGTGATCCACCACGTGTATTCGTTTGATTACGGTGGCTGGGGATTATACACTGATGAAGGTTCAACCGGAATTTTAATGGAAAATAACCTTGTTTATGCCTGTAAAAACTCTGGTTTTCATCAGCACTATGGAAAAGAAAACACCATCCGCAACAACATTTTTGCCGCCAACATCAAAGGCCAGTTGCAGGCAACACGCGTAGAGGAGCATCTTTCGTTCAATTTCACCAACAACATCGTTTGGTTCAACTCCGGAAGTCTACTCACCAGCCGCTGGAGTCAGGTCAAAATCAATTCCGATAATAATTGCTATTGGGATTCGCGCACGAAAGATGTTCGCTTCGACAAACTTTCATTCAAAGAATGGCAGACTTCTGGCAAAGACCTCAATTCAGTCATTGCCAATCCTGAATTTGCTAATCCTGAAGGTTTCGACTTCAGTATAAAAAACAAAGTGTTGATGAAAAAAATCGGGTTTAAACCATTTGATTATTCGAAGGCTGGAGTTTACGGGGATGAAAAGTGGAAAAAACTGGCCGAATTTGATCCGGCTGTTGCCAAAAAATATGATGAAGCCGTATGGGCACATGAAAATATGAACTAGATTTCTACCCATAAAAAAACCGCCTTTGGAGCGGTTTTTTTATGGGCGTTATCCCAAGTATGTTTTCAGTAATTTACTTCTTGAAGTGTGCCTCAGCCGGCGGATTGCCTTTTCTTTAATCTGACGGACACGTTCGCGTGTCAGGCCAAAACGTTCACCGATTTCTTCGAGTGTCATTTCCTGACATCCGATTCCGAAGAACATCCGGATAATGTCGCTTTCACGTTCAGTTAAAGTTGCCAATGCACGTTCAATTTCTTTGGCCAGTGATTCCATCATCAGGGCACGGTCGGCATTTGGCGAATCGTTGTTGATCAAAACGTCCAAAAGACTGTTGTCCTCGCCTTCCACAAAGGGAGCATCAACCGAAATGTGGCGTCCTGAAACACGAAGCGTATCTGCAACCTTTTCAGCCGGTAATTCCAATGATTCGGCAAGTTCCTCTGGCGATGGTTTACGCTCATGCTCCTGCTCAAACTTCGAAAATGCCTTGTTGATTTTATTCAAAGAACCAACCTGATTCAAAGGTAAACGAACAATTCTGGATTGCTCGGCCAATGCCTGCAAAATAGATTGACGAATCCACCAAACTGCATATGAAATGAACTTGAAACCTCTGGTTTCATCAAACTTTTCAGCAGCTTTAATCAATCCCAAATTTCCTTCATTAATAAGGTCGGGCAAACTTAAACCCTGATTTTGGTACTGTTTTGCTACGGAAACAACGAAACGCAGATTTGCTCTGGTCAATTTCTCCAATGCGGCCTGATCACCTTTTTTAATCCGCTGCGCTAACTCCACTTCCTCTTCAACGGTAATAAGTTCTTCTTTTCCAATTTCTTGCAAATACTTGTCTAAAGAAGCACTCTCACGGTTGGTAATCGATTTTGTAATCTTTAATTGTCTCATATACCCTTCAAAAAAATAGCGTGCAAATATAGGCTTTTAGGGTCAATAATTCAAATGGAATTTTTATTATGGGTTATTTTGATATTTTCATAACCTGAGCCTTGGTTTTTATCTTGAATTGATTCCAAAAACATAATAAGCTACTTCTCCATTTGGATAAATTCCTTCAACTAATATCCCACCCCTTGAATTTTTAATAATGCGTTTAAATTCATCTACTTCCGAAATAACAGTCTTGTTTACCTGAATAATGATAAATCCCTCCTTAATTCCTGCATCCTTGAATTTTCCATTTCCCAGTTCAGTGATTTTTATACCATTGCGAATACTTAATTTGTCTTTATCGCGGTCGGAAATCGCAACAAATTTCGCTCCAAAAATATCGTCAGAACTATCTCCCTTCACAATTTCTGTATCTCCGTGTTTGTTACGAAGCGTTACGTTAAATGGTTGCCTTTTATTATCTCTTTTTACCACCACTGTAACTTTATTACCTGGCCGGTGTTTGCTAATTTGCTCCTGAAGTTCTGAAGTTGAATTCACATCGATTCCATCTACACTGATAATGATGTCTTTATCTTTAAGCCCGGCTAAATCAGCAGCGCCACCCTGCACAACTTTTCCAATAAAAACTCCTTCAATTTTACTGAGATTGTTCTCTTTTGCAACTTCTGCAGTAACATCACGAATTTCTACGTTTAACAATGCCCGCTGAACTTCACCGTATTCTTTTAAATCGGCTACCACTTTTTGAACAATATTGGCCGGAATAGCAAAGGAATATCCGCTATAAGATCCGGTTTGCGATGCTATCGCAGTATTTATTCCGACGAGTTCGCCTTGTGTGTTTACCAAAGCCCCTCCACTATTCCCCGGATTTACTGCTGCATCTGTCTGAATGAATGCCTCAATACGCATTTGATCGGGATTTATTTGGATGTCGCGGCTCTTTGCACTAACAATTCCGGCAGTAACAGTTGATGTCAGATTAAACGGATTGCCAACAGCCAAAACCCATTCACCAAGTTTTAAATTATCTGAATTGCTGAACTTTAAAACAGGCAAGTTACCCGCATCAACTTTAAGCAGCGCTATATCGGTTGATGGATCGGTACCAATGCGTTTGGCCTTAAATTCACGTTTGTCGTTCAATATCACTTTAATTTCATCTGCATCATCAATTACATGATTATTGGTAACAATTAAACCATCAGGTGAAATAATTACACCCGAACCCGATCCCTGCCTCATGGGCATCTGTTGCGAACGATTGCTTCCATCACCAAAAAGATAGTCGAGAAGATTATTCGAACTGTAATAATTACCCTTTTGCATCACCTGAATGTGCACAACGGCATGAATTGAGTTTTCGGCTGCAAATGTCAAATCGGGAAAACTTGCAGTGCTGGATGTTGGAAAGCTGGCATATTTCATTGGCTGATCCTGCGGAACTGTTACAATTTTCGGATCATCAAAAAAACGTGTATATGACAAAAGCGCTACAAAACCGCCAACCAATGCAACCAATAACGTAAATAGTAATTTTTTAAAATTTATCATCGCTTTTAATTTTTTGGTTAAAAATTTCTAAGTTTTTTAATCGTATTTTAAAGATAACGCATAACATTCATATCTGTTTTAGCATTTGTAATTCATTCAAGTTGTTTAACAGTTTTTAACAGCAACTTAAGAGCAGTTAACTCATTCAAAATTCAGACCAGCAGAAAAGCCTATTCCTGAAAGCGTTTTTCAACTGAAATTTTGACATAAAATTCTAATATTAATGTCAAATTACTGATTTTTTGCCATACTGTAAAGATTGTATCTTCAGTAACGTTGCACGAGAATAAATTTGTTATCATCTGGCTGAAGATGCCAGCAACAAAATCAATTCTGTTATATTTGCCATTCGTTGATAAAACGCACATAACCAGATCAAAAAAATAGGATCAATGCCATATAATTTTTTCAAAAGGATTGCAATCCCTTCAAACATCTCGACTTACCTGAGTCAGACGTTGATAATTATTACAGTAGCTACAACATTATTAACTGCCGGAGTTCTGATTGTTCAGCAAACACTTTTTTTCAACAAAATAAGCCAGCAAAAAAGCAAGGAATACATCGAAGATCAGAAAATATATATTCAGGAAATTGTTAAAAACGAACAGGATTATATACAACTACAAAACATCGTTTTTAAACAAAGAATTAACAGCAAAATAAAATCAAATGTATATCAGGCAATCAATCTTGCCGAATCGATCTATCAGCGATATGATGGTAAAAAATCGGATGAGGAAATTAAAGCGATGATAATTGCAACCATCTCATCACTTAAGTTTAACATGGCATTTGAAGAGGTTTTTATTTCCACCTTGGATGGTGTGGGCGTTTATTATCCACGAAAACCTGAATTTACAGGAAAGGATTTAAATAATTTTCAGGATGCAAATGGATCACCAGTCATTCAGGAGGAGATAAATTTATTAAAAAAAGACTCGGAGGGCTTTCTCGATTACAATATGAACTCAGATAAAGCTTTAGAAAACTCTCCCAATAAAAAAATAACTTTTGTTAAAAAATTCAGCCAGTACAACTGGTACTTCGGATCGAAACAATATGTTGATGATTTTTTTCCGGAATTCAGGAACGAAATTGCTGAAAAAATTAGTTCTGTCAGGTTCAGGCATGGAGGATACATTTTTATGAACCACATGAACGGCACACCAATCGTGATGGATGGAAAAGTTTACAAAGGCGACCTGAACTTGCTGAAAAATACGGACAACGTTCGGAATCCTGTTTTTTTACAGCAACTTGATATTGCAATGAACAAACCCGAAGGTGGTTTTTTCTATTACAAATGGAATAAAATTAACGAGACTATCCTGGTAGACAAATGCTCTTACGCACAGCCTTTTAAGGAATATGGCTGGATTATCGGAGCTGGCTTTTACATGGATGAAATTGAAACTACAATTAAAAATCAGCAAGCATCTCTTCGCAATGACCAGCAAAAAAGCATCCTGATAATCGTATTAATTTTGATTTGTTTACTGATTCTGGAAGCAGTAATTATTTACCATTTCAACAAACGATACAAAGCCGATTTCGAACGATTTTTTAATTTTTTCTTCGTCTCACAAAATAGCTTCAACAAACTAAACATCAGAGAATTTTATTTCGATGAATTTAAAAAAGCCGGAGAAGCCGCCAATAAAATGATCGTATTACGTGAAGAAATTCAGGATAAGCTAATTGAAGAACAAGAAAGGGCAATGGAATCAGACCGGCTGAAATCCGCTTTCCTGGCAAATATGTCTCATGAAATCAGGACACCAATGAACGCTATTCTTGGTTTTTCGGAGCTTTTAGAGGATGAAACCCAGGATGAAGCGGATAAGGCTGTTTTCGTTTCGCTTATCAGGAAAAACGGAGATATTTTACTGAGCCTGATCAATGATATCATTGATATTTCCAAGATTGAAGCCAACCTCCTTTCGGTCAGGAAAAGACCAGTTCTTCTAAATAAATTTCTAAACGAAATAAATGTACATTATACAGAAACACTGGCCTCTAAAAGAGATAAAAATATCCATTTCAGGATTAACCCAATGGAAAATCAGACTGTGTCAATCCTTACCGACGAAAGTAGACTTCGCCAGATACTTGACAACCTAATTGGGAACGCGATCAAATTCACACGCGAGGGTTCAGTTTCGCTTGAAGTTAATATTGAGGGTGACAGGGTTAATTTTAGTGTTACAGATACCGGCATTGGCATTCCGGTTGATCAGCAGGCATCCATTTTTGAACGATTTATTCAGGCAAACCAAGGCCATAAAATAAATTTTGGAGGAACGGGACTTGGACTTGCCATCTCGAAAAACCTGATTGAACTGTTGGGAGGAAATATTGGCGTTGAATCGGAGCCTGGAAAAGGATCAAGATTTTATTTCAGTATTCAGGCAAACTGAGTATTCAGTCGCAGTATTCAGTCGCAGAATAACAATCAGCGACTATCAACTTTACCTTGAAACAGGGAAATAAACCTTACCGCGTTGGTACTTCAAACCATTTGTCAACCGTTTTTTCAGGTTGGTATTTCAGTAAATAACTCATTGCTTCGGTAGAATTTTCGGCAATGAAATATAGTTTCCGGTAATTTTCCTTCGCAAATTTCTCTTCATACGACTTTTCAAACTGGCGAAAAAGATCGTCGTAGAAACCATTGGTATTGATGAAAACAATGGCTTTGTCGTGATAGCCAAGTTGCTTCAATGTAATTACTTCCAGAATTTCCTCCAATGTACCAAACCCTCCGGCCAATGCAATAAATACATCTGACAATTCCCTCATCTTAGCTTTTCGCTCCATCATATCACCCGATACAATTATTTCGTGGGCATGAATTGATGCCAGGTTAAAGTCGCGCAATTTTTCAGGAATAATACCAATGGTTTTTGCCCCATGATTACCGGCCTCGCGGGTCACCACATCCATCAGCCCGACATTTGAGCCACCATTGATCAAACAAAATTTTGCCCGACCGATTAATCGTGCCAAATCGATGGCATCGTTCACATAAACTTCTGGAATGGCATTGCTGGAAGAGGAAAAAACACAAATGTTCATAAAGAAAGTATTTACGATTAAAATATTTACGATTTACTATTTAAGGTTGAATAGGTTCCCAAAATAGTAAATCGTAAATTGGTAAATTGTAAATTTCAGTTAGACGTCGATGTTGGCATAAACTGCGTGATCTTCGATAAACTGCCGGCGAGGTGGAACTTCGTCGCCCATCAGCATACTGAAAATATGATCTGATTCGGCAATGTTCTCGATGGTCACCTGACGCAATGTGCGCATGTCAGGATTCATGGTTGTTGACCACAACTGCTCGGCATTCATTTCACCAAGACCTTTGTAGCGCTGCACGTGTATTCCGGCTTCTTTTCCTTCTCCCCATTCTTCAATAATGCGAAGTCGTTGTTGTTCGGTCCAGCAATATTCTTCGCGTTTGCCTTTTTTAATCAGGTAAAGCGGAGGAGTTGCAATGTAAACGTGACCGCGCAAAATCAGTTCCTGCATAAAGCGAAAAAAGAAAGTCATAATCAATGTCGCGATATGGCTACCATCGACGTCGGCATCGGTCATGATCACTACCTTGTGGTACCTCAGTTTTTCGAGGTTAATTGCTTTCGAATCTTCATCTGTTCCAATGGTGATTCCAAGAGCGGTATAAATATTCCTGATTTCTTCGTTATCGTAAACTCTGTGAATCATGGCTTTTTCAACGTTCAGGATTTTACCCCGAAGTGGAAGAATGGCCTGAAAATGGCGGTTCCGTCCTTGTTTGGCGGTACCACCTGCTGAATCTCCCTCCACCAGAAACAATTCGCAAAGTGCCGGATCTTTTTCAGAGCAGTCGGCAAGTTTACCCGGAAGTCCTGCTCCGGAAAGTACATTCTTGCGCTGAACAAGTTCCCTTGCTTTGCGGGCGGCATGGCGGGCCTGAGCTGCCAGTATTACCTTGTTCACAATGGCGCGGGCCGATCGTGGATTTTCTTCCAGATAATTGGCCAACATTTCACTCACTGCCTGATCGACCGGCAAGCTAATTTCTGAGTTACCCAATTTTGTTTTGGTCTGTCCCTCAAACTGAGGTTCAGCAACCTTCACCGAAACAACAGCAGTCAAACCTTCACGGAAGTCATCACCACTGATTTCGAATTTCATTTTGGCAAGCATTCCACTATTTTCAGCATAAGCTTTTAGTGTACGTGTAAGCCCGCGGCGGAAACCGGTAAGGTGGGTTCCACCTTCAATCGTATTGATGTTGTTAACGTATGAATGGATATTTTCGGTAAACGAAGTATTGTAATGAAGGGCGATTTCAACAGGTACTCCAGCTTTTTCTGAAGTAATGTGAATCGTTTCGTCGATCAGTCGTTCACGGGTATTGTCAAGATATTCAACAAACTCTTTCAATCCTTCCTGCGAGAAAAATCCTTCATGTTTGTATTCACCATTTTCCAGTTTTACCCTTTTGTCTGTAATATTCAGTTGCAAGCCTGCATTCAGGAAAGCCAACTCACGCAAACGGGCGGCAAGTATTTCGAATTTATATTCGGTTACCAGAAAGATGGTATCGTCTGGTTTAAAGGTGACTGTTGTTCCGGTATGATCGGTTTCGCCAACTTCTTTAACACTGTAAAGTGGTTTTCCCTTGCTGTATTCCTGCTGCCATATTTTTCCGTCGCGGTGAACCTGAACAAGCAGCGGAGTTGATAATGCATTTACACACGATACGCCCACGCCGTGCAATCCGCCTGAAACTTTATAGCTTCCCTTATCGAATTTTCCACCGGCATGCAAAACAGTCATAACTACTTCGAGTGCCGAACGGTTTTCCTTGGTATGAAGTTCAACCGGAATACCTCGCCCATCGTCGATTACAGTAACCGAATTGTCTTCATTAATGAAGACATCAATATTTTTGCAATACCCTGCGAGCGCTTCATCTATCGAGTTGTCAACAACCTCATATACTAAATGATGCAATCCCTTTTCGTTCACATCGCCAATATACATCGCAGGACGTTTGCGAACTGCTTCCAAACCTTCCAATACCTGAATGCTGTCGGCATCGTAGCCTCCATTGTCATTCTGAATTCCCCAATTCTGGGTTTCTTCTATTTCGCTCATCGATCAAAATTTTTAATTAT
>CAMDGL010000122.1 GCA_945897845.1 Chitinophaga pinensis
AAACCATTTCATACGGAAACTATGAAGGAAGATGGTGCTGATAATGATGCCTTTGATTTTTTTGCAGACGGAACATTCAAAGTGACACCAAAATTTAAGTTAACTGCCGGTGGACGTATGGTTTTTGAGAATCAGACATCCATGTATCAGGTTGATCCTGCTGCTTCCCCCGG
This sequence comes from Chitinophaga pinensis, assembly GCA_945897845.1. Taxonomy (GTDB): domain Bacteria; phylum Bacteroidota; class Bacteroidia; order Bacteroidales; family Prolixibacteraceae; genus Aquipluma. Next base: position 174 of record CAMDGL010000122.1, read on the forward strand.
TACTTTAGGTGTTCTTTTAGGCAACGGCCCTAACAATGTTTTTAAGCCAACATCAGGTCGTTTGGTTGTAAGTAAACCTTTCTCTGACTGGGTGGGACGTTTTGTTATGCAATACGACCTCTCCAGGGAGGTGAGTGCTTATGCTTCATGGTCGAAAGGCCGCCGTCCGAATGTTGTAGAAGTCAATGCGATAGACACTGCTTATCTGAAAGCCGAGCTTGTTTACAATTACGAAGCAGGCTTTAAAAGTCTGCTGATGAACAACCGACTACAATTTAACGTGAGTGCGTTCATATACGACTATCGTCATTTCCAAACCGTAACCAATACACTCGGAACCGGGGGGCTTTACAAAACTTCTGACGCAGGTGAGGCAACAGGCAAAGGGCTTGAAACGGAATTCCAGTTTGCGGCAACTAAAAATCTTACGGTTTTTGCCAATTATGCCTTTTTGGATGCTACATTCGATGATAAAGATTCGGATGGGATTGAACAGAAATTAGCTGGCAATACATTCCGCCTGACACCTAAACATTCGGGTGCGGCTGGTTTAACCTACCAGTTTGGGCTTGGAAAGGCAGGATTCCTTGCATGGAGCCTTTCTGCAAGCTACAAATCAAAACACGTCTTCGACGATGATAATACTCCCGGATTATTTCAGGATGGATATACTTTGTTGAATAGTGCGCTTCAATACACCAGCAGCAATGGAAAATACGGAATGCGTTTTAATATGAATAACATAACAAACGAGCAGTACCTCATCGATGCCGGCAACACCGGTCAGGCATTCGGAATACCGACCTTTGTTCCGGGAGCGCCTCGCTTCTGGGGTATTCAGTTGTTTTATAACTTGTAATAATCTTTCGGTATCAACAACAGCTCCATCAGCCTGAATATATAAATTTCGCATGAATGGAGCTGTTTTAAATTTAATAACCCATGAGAACCAGCCTTTTTCTGATTATTTCGATTCTAGCGTCAATCATTACTTTTGCGCAGGAAAAACCGACAGTAATGACCATTGAATCACCCAACAAACCCTGGACGAATCTCGATTTCAACAATGATTCCCGGAACTTTCATTTTGTAGTAACCCCCGATCATACGGGAGCCCATCGTTCCGGAATATTACAGAAGGGCATTGATCGTATAAACCTGATGCAGCCAGAATTTGTGGTGAGTGTTGGTGACCTGATTGAAGGTTATACCCCTGATCAGAACGATATCGAAAACCAATGGACAGAGTTCAATAATTCCATCAAACACCTTAAGATGCCATTCTTTTATGTTGCCGGAAACCACGACTATACCAATCAGGTAATGGCAGGTCTTTGGCAACAAAAATACGGAACTGATTATTACTATTTTACCTATAAAAATGTTCTTTTCCTGTGCCTGAATTCTGAAGATGGGGCAACCGCATTGAAAAACCCTGACTTTAGCGACAAACAGCTCGCTTTTGTTGAAAAGACACTGGCAGAAAACCCAACGGTTGACTGGACGATGGTTTTTATGCACCAGCCATTGTGGTTAACCCCAACGGCAAAAAACTGGCAAAGTGTCGAAAAATTGCTTTCAAGCCGGAAGCATTCGGTTTTCACCGGACATACGCACCAATATGCACTTCATACCCGAAACAAAAATGATTATTTTGTACTCTCAACCATGGGCGGAGTCAATTCGCTCCGGGGTAAAAAGTATGGCGAATTCGATCATTTTCTGTGGGTTACCATGACTACTGATGGCCCGAGCTTCGCCAATTTATTGCTTGATGGGGTGGAAGATAAGTCCGTTCAAACAGCAGAAAACCTTGACCGAATAGACTCTTTTAATGCCAACCCTCCTGTATGTTTCGAACCTTATTTTTACAGCGGGAAGCCTGATAAAACTGCTTATTGGAAAGTGGAGTTTAGCAACAATACCAAAGAAGATCACCAATATCTGGTTAATTTAACTGGTGGCAAAGGACTTAAACCCAGTCAAACAAAAATCACAAAGAAATTAGCTGCCGGAGAAAAAGAGGAGTTGATACTTCCTGTTCAATTGATCCATGGGGAGAATAGCTCCCCGATTATTGCTGAGGTGACTTTGAAAGCAGATAAATACGAATGGAACACCAAGGTACACGTACAACCCAACGAAAAGTTTTTTATTGATGAAACAGCAAAGGCTATTACTATTGATGGAAACCTCAGAGAATGGGACAATCTGCGTTTTTTTAAACAAGATTCAGCCAGTACTACCGGATTTCGCTTTGATGTCCGCACCGATGATAAATTCCTGTATATCGCGGTGGATGTAACCGATAAGGATATTCAGGCTCCCTCCACCCATGCCAACCTCAATCAGGATGGAGCTTTTGTGGTTTTTGATCCAAGTCAGATGAATAAGAGTGCATTCAACCTAAGAAATCCGGACGGAATGGGTCGTGAATGGCTCTTTATGATAGCCAGCCCAACCGCTAATGAATTTGAATTGGGTTTTAAGGAACACATGCCTCCTGGTTTGACTGGAAAAGGAAGGAAAACCGCAAAAGGTTATGCCGTAGAATACTGTATCCCACAAGCGCTGCTGCAACGTTTTCAAGGGACGGATTGGAAAAATATCAGGATAAATATTGCTGTTGCTGATAAAAACACAGGCGATACTGGTGAACCTCGCCGAATCAGTTGGACACCCGACTGGATGGGCAACTATCCTGGATCAGGAATGTTTTTCAGAAAGTAAATCAAGAAAATACAATCAGGAAAATAAGCTGGCAAGCCATGTAGTAAAAATAAAAAGAGTGCCAAAATTGGCACTCTTTTTATTTTTACTATTATTTGATAACGAACCTATTTCTTTGCCTTTTTGAGTTTCTTAACGCTACTTTTCAGCTTGTCAAGCGCTTTTTCTAATTTTTCTTTCAAAGTCTTGATCTTGCTTTTTTTGACTTCTTTCTTTTTCGCTTTTTTTACTTTCTCCTTCAGCTTGTCAACCTTTTCTTCAGCTTTCTGAGCATTCTTTTTTATCACTTCAATTTTTTTCTTCTTCTGTTCTTCCCGCTTAGGCATTTCCTTTTTTTCCTGCACTGCTGACTCGCTTTGAAGGTCTTTGTCACCTTCTTCTTTGTGTTTTTTCTCCGTTTTTTTGCCGTCGTTTTTTTTCTCTTTACCGGTTTCAGCATCAGGAGTTAAAATCTGAATAGCAACATCTGGAAGTTGCGTTGGTTCTTTTGGTTCTGAAGGTTTCTTATTTTCTGTTTTATCCTTTTTAACCACAGTAGGCTTCGTACTTTCCTTTTTTGAATCTTTCTGATTGTCTGGCGATTTTTCGCTATCAACAATATTGTTTAAATTTTCCATAATTGATTGTATATAATATTTCTGGTAAAATTAGTATTTTAAAAAATTAGATGTCATTCTGTTGAGCTTTATTTTAACGACAAATTTGTTACAATCCGATTAAATGTTTCAATTAGATTTCACCACTTAATTAATCTGCAACGGTTTGTAATCGTTGTTTAGCTGTTTAATAACTTAAGCTCACCACTTTGGTAACAATCGCCTAACCTTTCACACTCAGACCTTCATTAAGTTTGAAATGAATTGCAACAGAATTTGATTGGCTTCGAATTGCTAATTAAATAACAAGGGGCAATTCATAAACCAGACAACTATGAAACGAAGGAATTTCCTTACCACATCTTTAATCGGACTTTTGGGAACCAGCGCATTGAACCTTCGGGCAAGTGAAAAAAAAGGGAATAAACGGTCGCTTCGATTTGTTCACCTTACCGACATGCACATTCAACCGGGAGCTATCCAGGAAAGGGGTATCCAGAATCTCCTTGACGAGATCCACTCGATGAATGACAAGCCTGATTTTGTAATTAACACTGGCGATAACATCATGGATTCGCTGAAGAGAAGCAAAGAAAATACTGAAGATCAATGGGAATCATGGCGAAATTCCTTCCGTTCGAAACTGAATTATGAACTTTACAATTGCATTGGGAACCATGATATCTGGGGCTGGAGTCTGAAAGACAAACAACTGGAAAAGGATCCGCTTTATGGGAAAAACTGGGCAGTAAAAGAGCTGGGAATTCCGAACCGTTATTACAGTATCGACAAAAAAGGGTGGCATTTCATTTTTCTTGATAGTTCCTTTTTCGATGAGGAAAAGCATTCGTACACTGCGAAACTTGACAAAGAACAGTTTAACTGGCTCGAAAAAGATTTGAAAAATACTTCGGCAAAAACTCCGGTTTGCGTGGTTTCGCATATTCCCATCATTTCAACTTCGGTATTTTTCGATGGCGACAACGAAAAATCGGGCAACTGGAAGGTTCCCGGCGCATGGATGCACATCGATGCGCGAAAAATCAAGGATCTGTTTTCAGATTATCCAAACATTAAACTGGCAATCAGCGGACATGTTCATCTGGCCGATAAAACCAACTATTTAGGCATCGACTACCTTTGCAACGGAGCCGCGTGCGGTGCATGGTGGCTGGGAAAATACCAGGAATTTCCTCCCATGTACGCAGTGATCGATTTTTTCGAGGATGGTTCATTTCATTCAGAACTGGTTCATTATAACTGGAAACATAAAAACAACAACATCAACACCATAGCAAGTAATGATTAGTGAATTAAATATGGATGTACTGGAATATACCAAATCTCAAAATCAGATTGATACAGCATTTTGTAGCACCAATTCAGAAGTAGCAGTTAAGAATATTGATTTTTTCCTATCAACTGAGAATCCTTATTTAGCTGCAACCCATGCAATATGTGAAAAACTGGAGGACCTGAATAAACAATTTAAATGGATACAATCCCGAAATTTTATTCATTCAATTCTGTCACGTGTTAAAACTGCAGATAGCATCGTGAATAAACTTCAACGAAAAGGATTGGAACTTTCATTAGAATCAGCACGCCAAAACCTGAAGGATATTGCAGGAGTTCGTGTCAACTGCTTATATCCTGACGATATCTACCTTATTTCTGAATGGCTTTTATCGCAAAAGGGTATTAAACTTATTCGCATTTCTGATTATGTGAAAAGTCCAAAACCCAATGGATATCGTAGCCTTCATCTTATAATTACTATTCCTGTTTTTCTGTCTCCAAAATCAGAAGTTGTAAAAGTTGAAATTCAGATTCGAACCATTGCAATGGACTTTTGGGCATCTCATGAGCATGAAATATTTTACAAACGAACGAATACAAAAGCAACTTCTGCTTCTTCTGAACTAAAAGATTGTGCAGATACAATTGCTGATGTTGAGAAAAGAATGCAGAGATTATTTAATCTGCCTATCCTGTCATCCAGGTTTTATTTTCTTTGAGTTTGTATCACCGACCTGGCTTTAAGAAGTTTGAGTTGAATTACATAGGCCCTAAAATTGATTTATTCTAATTTGTACAAAATGGAACCCAATAAATTATTTACTGAAGGCGATATAAATATTACCGTCGAACGCCAAAAATGGAATAAGGAAATCACCGATCAGGAAACCCGGCAAATACTGGAAGATGATGCCCGCTATTTTTTGCACCAATCCATGTCAACTCCTTGCCTTGATGTGCTTGAAAGTTGCAACGGCAGTGAAATACATACCATTTCGGGACGAAAAATGCTCGATTTCCATGGGAATAATGTCCATCAACTGGGCTACGGAAACGACTATGTGATTAGCAAGATTACCGAGCAGATGCATCAATTGTCGTTTTCGCCGCGCCGATATACCAATCAACCTGCTGTTGAACTGGCTGCAAAACTGGCCAGCCTGTTGCCCGGCGACCTCAACCGGAGTTTATTTGCCCCAGGCGGAACGTCCGTTATTGAAATGGCTTTGAAACTGGCCCGGGTAGTGACAAAAAAACATAAAATAGTTTCACTTTGGGATTCGTTTCACGGAGCTTCACTCGATGCCATTTCTGCAGGAGGCGAATCGGTATTTAAAAAGTACATGGGCCCGATGATGCCCGGGGTCATCTGCATTCCTCCGCCAACTACCTATTGGGGAGTTTTTGGAGATACAGAAGAAGATCAGATAAACTATGCCGATTATCTGGAATATGTTATTAAAAAGGAAGGTGATATTGGAGCTTTTCTTGCTGAAACTGTAAGGAATACCGATGTCCAGATTCCATCAAAAGCCTATTGGAAAAGGGTTCGCGAAATTTGCACCAAACACAAAGTACTGCTCATTTTAGATGAAATTCCAATTGCCCTCGGTCGTACCGGCAAAATGTTTGCCTTCGAACATTTCGGGATTGAACCTGATATTCTTTGTCTGGGCAAAGGATTGGGCGGTGGAATAATCCCTTTTGCTGCCATGATCGCCAGGGACAGTTATAATGTTGCAGGAGATGTTTCTCTCGGACATTTCACGCATGAAAAAAGTCCATTGGGCAGTGTGGCCGCTTTGGCAGCAATCAACTACATCGAAAGGGAAAACCTTTTGCAGAAGGTTGTTGACGATGGTATCTGGATGAAGGAGGAGCTGTATAAACTGAAAGAACAATTCCCGATTATAGGCGATGTTCGTGGAATTGGTCTATTGTGGGGCATCGAATTGGTCAGGAACAGTGGAACAAGAGAAAAGGCAACTACCGAGGCCGAAAAAGTCATGTACGATTGCATGCGCCACGGAATGAGCTTTAAAGTTTCGCAGGGAAATGTGCTGCAACTTTCACCCGCATTAACCATCAGCCGTGAAGATTTACAGTTAGCCGTTTCAATATTGGCGACTGCTTTGGCCAAATATTCCTGAAATTAGGTTCAGTCATGAAAATCAGTAATTGAATATTAATTTTTATCCTGAAAGGCATCAATCAATTAATCAAACATTAATTCCATGTCAATCGAAGTTAAATAAAGTAAATACAATTTTGTACCCTATTTAAATAGAGCAATATGAAACGAAAATTAAAATTAATAACATTCATTTTTCTGCTTGGAGCAGGAAGATTATTCGCACAGGAAGTTCTGGCACTGGCACATACGGGCGACACGAAAAAAGGGACTCCGTCCACAATCAACCTGCCGGTATTTGAATTCAGGGCATCATCTGCCGATCATGATTTGAATTCAATTTCAAAAGACATGATCGGGGAACATGCATTTGGGCAATCGGTTTCCGAAAAGCTGTATCTGCTCGAATCGAAATACACCTACGAAGTTCCGATCGTTCCGGGCAATCCGCAAACCCGCACCATGGTGCGCAAACCGGTGATTTACGATGCAGTAAAAAAGATTGAACGGCACCTGAAAAAATCGGTTAAAAAGGGAGAAATTACCACCGAATCAGCATCAGACGATTTCAATAAAGTTTTAGATGTTGCCTTTAATGTGCTTACCGCCGAAACCGAAAGTTTCGAGAAAACGATCACCGAAACCAATGATGTAAATTCGCTTACAAGCTTGTTTACAAAACGGGTAAGCCTGGTATTTTAAGTTCCCCACCCACATATATTTCTTATTGATTTTACTGGTATTTACAGCATAAAATGCTGTAAACAGCCATTTGTATGTCTAAAAATTAGTATTAATTCTAACCATTTTACAATGCGAAAAATTTTCTTTTTAGTAATCACGTTCCTCCTTATTGGAGCAACTGTCTTTGCCCAGAAGGCAACTGTTGAGGGAACTGTGAAAACCAGCAGCGGAGAAAGCCTTCCAAGCGCTACCGTTCTGGTAAAAGGGAGCACAATGGGTGCTTTAACCGATTTAAATGGCCGTTTTTCCATTCAGGCCGAACCCAAAGACATTCTGGTGGCATCGTACATCGGATTCGAAACTGTTGAAGTTGCCATTGGCAGCCAAAAAGTGATCAACATTATTCTGGAAGAATCAAAACAGGAAATTAAAGAAGTGATTGTTACCGCACTCGGAATCGAAAAGGTAAAAAGCACCATTGGTTTTTCTGTTCAGGAAGTAAAGGGTAACGAACTTGTAAAAGCAAGGGAACCAAATCCAATCAATGCACTTACAGGAAAAGTGGCAGGTTTAACTGTCGGAGCATCAGCCGAAATGCTTGGTGCCCCTTCCGTTTTACTTCGCGGATATGCACCTCTTTATGTCGTCGATGGCGTTCCGGTACAAACTGATACCTGGAACATTAATCCCGATGATATTGAAAGTTACACCATTCTGAAAGGCCCTACCGCTGCGGCATTATACGGATCCCGCGGCCAGTACGGAGCCATCCAGATTACCACCAAACGCGGCACAAAAGACAAACGCGGTTTCTCGGTCGAATTCAATTCAAGCACGATGGTCGAAAGTGGATTTTTGGCGATTCCTGAAGTTCAGGACGAATACGGCCCCGGCGACCATGGTGTTTATGCTTTTGCCGATGGAAAAGGCGGCGGTTTAAATGATGCGGACTATGATATTTGGGGACCGCATTTTGAAGGTCAGCTAATACCGCAATACGACGGTGTGGTGACTCCCGGTACATCTTACACTACAACATTTCCCAACGGACGCACATTTACCGGTAATATTAAACCAACACCTTATGTGGCGCGCGGAAAAGACAACCTGAAACGGTTCCTCGAAAACGGACTTTTAACAAACAACAGCTTCTCGGTTGCTTCGGGCAACGAAAAATACGATCTACGGTTTTCGGCGGCACACAGCTATCAGAAAGGAATTATTCCGAACACTTCGCTCAACATTACCAATTTCAGCTTGTCGGGCGGGTACAAAATTTCGAAGAAACTAAGCCTGAACGCCAACATGGCCTACAGCCGCCAATACACGCCCAATGTACCCGATGTTCAGTACGGACCAAACAGCATCATTTATAACATGATCGCGTGGGGTGGCGCCGACTGGGACATTGACGATATGCGCAACTACTGGCAGCCCGGAAAAGAAGGCGTTCAGCAGGTTTACGCCGAATATACGCGCTACCACAATCCTTATTTCATGTCGAACGAATGGCTTCGCGGACATTACAAAAACGACCTTACAGGTTATGCTTCAATCAATTACAAATTCAACAATTACGTGAACCTTCAGGCACGCACGGCCATTACTTCCTACGATTTGTTCCGGTCGGAAAAACTGCCGTTCTCTGCGCATCCTTACGGACGCGAAGGCGAAATGGGCGACTACCGCGAAGACAAGCGTAATTTGTTTGAGAACAATACCGACGTTCTTGTTTCATACGACCGATATGTGGTTCCAAAACTTAGCTTACATGCCACTGCCGGAGGAAACATTCGTTCTTACGATTTCAGGAGCAGTTTTGCCACTACCGACTACCTGAACGTACCAGGCTGGTACAATTTGAGCAATACCAAGAATCCGGTAAAATCGTATAATTTCTATGCCCCTATGCAGGTACTCAGCGCTTATGCTACCGCCGACCTTACTTACGATGATTTTTTTACGGTGTCGTTAACCGGCCGTACCGATAAAAACTCAACATTGCCTTCAGAAAACAATACCTATTTTTACCCATCGGTATCAACCAGTATCGAACTGTCGAAACTGGTAACCATTCCACATGTAAAATCATGGAAATTAAGAGGTTCGTACGCCAATGTGGGCAGCGCGCTCACCCAGTCGATGATTGGGCCAACTTACCAGTTCCTTGGATTCAACGTATTGGGTTATGGCGGAAGTTACAATTCGCCTTACGACGGACCTACTTTTCAGAATTCATCTTCTTACAATATCAGCCTGATTCAGGGAACTTCGGCGGCTTCATTTACGGGAATTATTTCCAATCCCGACCTGAAACCAAGTTCGAGTTCTGCTTGGGAAGTCGGTACAGATTTAGGTCTTTTTGACAACAAGCTGATGTTTGATGTAACTTATTTCTCGAGCATCGACGGGCCTCAAATCTTCCAATTGCCAATTTCTGGAGCTACCGGATATTCGTCAGCATTGGTAAACGGTATCAAAGTTGAACGAAAAGGGATTGAAATTTCGGCATCTGCAACGCCTGTAAGCAAACCAAATGGTTTTAGCTGGAACATTTCGGCCAACTTCTCCACCAATCAGCAATACCTGAAAGAAATTTATCCAGGTGTTGAAAAACTCAATATCTACCTGAAAGTGGGCGACCGCATGGATAAAATGTACGGAACTGATTTTGTTCGCACAGCCGATGGCCAGTTGATCAACGATGCAAGTGGTCGTCC
>CAMDGL010000123.1 GCA_945897845.1 Chitinophaga pinensis
AACGAACCGTATCCGGAGGAAGGATTAAACCAGAAATGAATATCGGCAGATAAGGGATCGCGCTGCTGAATGGCCTGATCGTAGGTTTTACCTTCCATCATCAGCTTTTTGATCTCAATTCCGGCAGAAAATGTCCCTACGGTTTTCACCGATCCGGCCACTAACTGGCGATAAATAAGGAAATAACTTCCGTCGGCAAACACCGACACATTAGTTTGTTTTCCATTCAGGATGTCTTTTTCAAAATGCTGCGGAATTACCACGATTCCACCTGAATTGCCTTTATAAAAATCATCCTTTGCCTCATCCAGGCTTACCGCAACATGATCAATTTCAATCTGTTCAGCTCCTTCAAGCATCTTAATCAACTGGTGGCTGGTGGTGGTCCTGTCCAAATCGACAATGGTGGTTTTCAGTTCGCGAACGACCTCGTTTTTGTAGGCGATGGAATAAATAATCGGGTAGATCATCAGCGCACCAACCAGAATAAGGATAGCTCCGCTGTCGCGGCGAATATCGCGGAATTCCTCGCGGTAAAACTGCCCCGTCATTTCAATGCCTCTATATATTTTTTTGAACATGATTAATTGATTATGTGTATTGTAGAGACGCGATTAATCGCGTCTCTACGTCAAATCGGGTTATATCTTCCCCCAATATTTTTCTTCTTTCAGCAATTTTTTCAGGCGTGGTAAAAAGCTAACCGACAGCAAAATAAATGCAACAAATGCTGCCATTGGGCCAACAACATGTATTAGCGATTCACCACGCATGGCCTGTGAAATGAATATCTTCACCCAATAAGTAAATGGGAAAAGGTACGAAAAAGCTGTAGCAACGATAGGCATTGAGAATTGAGGAAAAGTCAATCCTGAGAAAGTAAGAGCCATCATGGCATAAGCACTGGCCAGCGAAAGCGACAATCTCAGGTTGGCGGTGACCGAAATCAACAATACGCCAAGCAACTGGTAAGTCACTATCATTGCAACTTCGCTCAGCATGATAAAAGCAAAACTACCCTGAAGCGGTGTCCCCATTTGGATAAACAGTACCACATTCATCACAACAGCATCAATCAGGAGTAAAATGGTAGTTGGCAACAATTTACCGGCAAGAGCAACAATTAAACTTCCTCCTGAATGTTCGAGCCAATCGGGCCCGGTTCCTTCACGTACTTCAATACCGACTGAAAATACAGATGAAAGAAGTGTGAAAATCGCGATCATCAAGGGAAGCAGAGCGCTAAGCAAGAAATAGGAATAATTGCCGAAAGGATTAAAAAGTACATGCTGCTGCAATTTAACCGGCTGAATTCTGGCCTTCGCCTGGCGCTCAGGCAAGCCACTTTTCATAGCCATTTGCAGTTTTATTCCTCCTGAAAGTGTTGCCAGCGATTTGTAAATTCCCTTTTGAAGAAAGCCGCCTTTCAGTATGTTGGCATTGTTAATGAAAACCGGGATGCTTTGGCTTCTTCCTTTCAGGATGCTTTTTTCAGTACCATCCGGAATAATCACGATGGCATCCAGTTTCCCCTCTTCCATTTGCCTGTATGCCACTTCCTGGTTCGGGAAATGCATAATAATCTCGGCTTCAGGTGAAGCGCCGATCCACATTGTAATTTTTCTTGACAGACTACTATTATCAAGATCGACAATTCCAACCGGAAGATTTCGGGGAACTCCATCAGAAAAGATCGATAGCAGAATCACAAACGAGATCAGCGGACCAATCAGGGTGGTGAACAGGTAAATCGTTGAACCCGACATCCGGTCTATTTCGCGGAAAAAGACTCTGAAAAAGGGGTTCGACTCCCAAAAGCCTCCCCCAAACCCCCTCCGAAAGAGGGGGCTTTCGGAATAGGGATGCGAAGTTTTATCTTTTGAAATCGGCTTATTCATTTTTAAATTCTTTCGTGTTCTGAGCTTCCAATGTTTAATTCAAATACCACTCGGAGGTGGGGCTTCTTTTAAGTCTCCCCTTCGGGGAGATTTAGAGGGGCTTAAACTGCTTCCAGTTGACCAGCACGCTCATTCCCGGACGCATTCCTTCGATTGGCGAAGCTGGTATGGCGTGTATTTCGAACGATTTCATGTCGAAACCTCCGGAAGTTTTGGTTGCAGTCCACGTAGCAAAATCGGCCAATGGACTGATATAATTTACTTTCAGGATAACTTCTTTGTTGCCAAGCGCCGGAATGGTAGCTCTTATTTCGCTTCCCATTCGAACGTCGGCCATCAGATCTTCGCGGATATATAGCGTTGCCCAGCTATCAGCCAAATCGACCAGCGTGATTACCGGATAGCCGGTCGGAACCAGTTCTCCACGCTCTGAAACGATATTGGCCACTTCGCCCGATGCCGGAGCTTTTGCCTGCGTTTCGGCAAGGTAAGCTTCCACCTCGGCGATCCCGCCTTCCGCCTGATTAACCAGTTCTTTGGCTGAACGTTTATCTTCAAACCGGGCGCCTTTCACTGCTTTTTCCCATTGTGCTTTTGCGGCTTGGGCAGTTTCGCGACCAGCTTTGGCCTGAGTTTCGGCCTCGTCCTTTTTCTGTTCCGAAACCACACCGTCTTTGTACAGGTTTTCAACACGGGTAAACGTCTTTTCATACAATCGGGCTGCCGCTTCAGCCTTCACATACAAGTTGTATGCAGCGGAAATATCTTCTGCCTGAGCGCCGTTCTGGGCTTTCAGGCTTTGTGCCTGTGCAGCATTCCGGAGAGCAGTTACCTGCAACAGTTTGGCATCAATCTCCGGACTGCTTATCGAGAAAAGGAAATCGCCCTTGGCAACTTGTTGTCCCTTTTTAACTGCGATACTATCAATTCTTCCCGGAATTTTCGAGGCAACCCGGAACTGTGTGGCTTCAATTTCGCCCTGTACTTCCAAAGGCAACGGACGGGTAATCAGCCAGGTAGTATAAAGCAGAAAAATTAGCAGGGAGGTAAAAAACAGTCCGATTATAAAATTTCTTGTCTTGTTCATTTTATTGTTGGTTTTATTTTTTAAATCGACTCAGTAATTGCTTGATTACTTGTCTGGTATTCCAGAAATAAATCAGGACTGCCGCAAACCTGCAGCAGATTTGCCAGCGAAACGTCAAAGTTGTACAATGCCTGGAGGCGTTCGATCTTAACTTTGGCGAGAAGCAAATTCGCATCAACCAGCTCTGTAGAAGTTGAAAGTCCTTCGTGGAATGCTTTGTCGCGGCTATCCACATAAGTCTTTGCAAATTCCAGGGTTTTGTCGAGTTCTTCCAGTTGTTCTACCTGCATCCCGAGTTGCTGGTGCAGCTTTTTGATGACGGTTTTAATGTCTTCCTCTGCTTTCAACCCGGCTTGTTCCACCTGATCTTCTTTAAATCTGGCAGCCTGAAGTTTCCGGTGACGGGCATTTCCTTCGAAAAGCGACCAGTTCAATCCAACACCAACCATCCAGTCGGGAATATAAGGCGATAAATCTTTGTTTGCCAGGTCGTAAGTTCCGGTGAGGGCAACGGTTGGCAAATAATTGCTTTTTTCGAGTTTCACACCCGTTGCAGCCAGTTCTCTTTTCGAATCAACATGCTTTAATTGCGGATTATTTTTCAAAGCCATTTGGATGAAAATATTTTCATCTTCAATACTTTTCAGAATAAATAGCTGACTTGCCGGAACAAACTCGTTGCTGTCGCCGATTGCCATGGTGTTTTGAAGTGCGCGTTTCACAATAGTTGCTTCACGGTTTGCTTTTTTCAATTCGCGATCGGCATCCGAATGGGCCACCTGTGCATGAAGAAATTCAACTTTCGCAATCTGACCCTGTTCGCTCAACTTCTGTGAATCAAAAAGATGCTTTTTCATTGCCTCCGAAACCTGTTCACGAACTTTACAAGCCTGCTCTGCCAATACCAGTCCGTAATAACGTGTAACCAGTTCACTCAATAATTCACCTTGTTTTTGTTCTTTCTGAAGGCCGGCTTCCTCTTCGTAAATCTGCGAAGCTTTGTTGGCCGCATTTATTTTTCCGCCAGTATATAATGGCCAGATAAAATTTGCATTTACTGTTGCAAATTGTTTTTCCTGAATCATTTTATCCCATTCTCCGGCGTTCATTTTTGTCTGTCCTTCCTGAATTTTTGTTCGCAAAACCTGGGTACTGATGTTGTCCGGCAAGATTGGCATTACCCCTGAAGTGTTTGGGTCAGGGTTTGGAACACCGGAGAAGTTGCCGTATTTGCCCAACGTTTCGTAAAGTGGATTGATGGCATCGCGAACAGGAGTCAAATCGAGCGTGAGCGGATCTGCCATTTGAATGGCATTGGCTGTAACGAAAACACGCGGGGCATGCAATCCGAATGCGGCTTTTCGTTCAGCCTCTTTTTCGTTAATTTCAAAATTGGCACGTTTTAACACATGGCTGTTTTGAGTCATTCGTTCGTATGCATCATTGAAAGTCAGTGGTGTAACCTTTAAATCCTGACCAAATCCAGCGGTTTGATTCAGTGTCAGATAGATTGCAATTACAAAGTATTTTATGTGTTTTTTCATAGCTGAATGATAATTGCCACAAATCAACTAATATTATGGAACAAAAAATGATATTGGTCGAATAAGTTTAAAATGACATGGCGAATTTAAGCTTCGCTTAATATATCCAACACCTCAATTGTTCCCAATCCAACTTTAGCACCCTGGAAATCGTATCTTTAGCTAAAATTTTGAAGTCATGGAATTTTCACACGAACAAGATATTGCTTACGACAAAGCTGCTGTATTGTGCAGCAGATCAGAAAAATGCACTTCTGAAATTCAGGAGAAGTTAAAACTTTGGGGACTTTCAAAAGAAGAATCGGAACCGGTCATTGAAAAACTAATTGCAGAAAAATACATTGACGATGAGCGTTTTGCCCGCGCATTTGTGAAAGACAAATTCAGGTTCAATCACTGGGGAAAGCAAAAAATCGAATACATGTTGCGTGCGAAAAAGATCAATCCGGAAGTTCTGGAACTTGCTTTTGAAGAGATTGAAGATGAAGGCTATGCTGATGAACTCCTGAAATTGCTTAGCGACAAGGCCAAGAGTGTAAAAGGAAAAGATCAGTACGATACGCGCAACAAACTGATGCGGTTTGCGATGGGCAGAGGTTTTGAATCGGGGAAAATTTATACTGCGCTGAAGGAATTGGGGATATAAAAGCAAAGGCTGGTCGATAAAACCAGCCTTTGTTGTGTGAAATTTGATTAAAACGAATCAACTTCCCGATACGCTTTAATAAAAGCAACTTCGCCTTCTTTTCCTTTGATGCTTCGGCCATGTTCGCAGCACAAAGTGCCATCGTATCCTTTGCTGTGAATGTGCTTAAATACATTTTTGTAATTGATCTCGCCGGTAGTTGGTTCGTTTCTTCCCGGATTATCACCAATGTGGAAAGCCGCAATGCTGTTCCATGCTTTGTTTATGTTCGGAATCAGGTTTCCTTCGGTAATTTGCTGATGGTAAAGATCGTCAACCAGTTTGCACGATGGATGGTTAACCGCCTCGCAAATCATATGCGTTTGCGGAATCTTTGTCAGGAACAATCCCGGGTGATTCGTCCATGCGTTCAATGGTTCCATGACCAGCACCAGTCCGCTTTTTTCAACCACTTCGCAGCACATTTTCATGTTGTCAATTACATTGGCAGTCTGGTAATCCCACTCCAAACCTTCGTCGAATCGGCCGGGAACAACCAATGCCCATTTGGCTCCGGTGCGTTTGGCACATTCAACACCCTCTTCCATCTTCTTTTTCAGCATTTCTTTTATAGCAGGGTCCTGAGTCACCATAGATTTTACAGCGAAGTCGGCATACAGCACGAACGGTCCCAAATCCATATTTCGGCGGGCCAGTTCGGCAGCAATTTTTTCCTGAATGGCAGGCTCTTTTTTCATCAGGCCATTGTCGAAAATAGCGCGAAAGCCCTGATCGCTCATGAATTTAATCTGATCGAATAAATCTTCGCCTGCATGTTCCTTAAATGTACCGAAACCTGGTGCATATTTTAGTTTGAACTGAGCTTCGTTCGAAACTTTTGCTTCTGAAGCGAAGGCTTTGGTCGATCCTGCAAGGCCAACAGCAGCAATGGTTCCGGCTGCATTGCGTAAAAATGATCTTCTTTCCATAGTATTATAGTTTTAGTTTATGAAACGAACATGCCGCTGAATTAATTTCAATGTAGGCGGCGCAAAAAGAAATGAAAATTAATGTTCTAAGTGGATACTCTCTTGCATGTGAGTTCCATCCGAACGATCAAATAATCAACAAATTAACATCGATATTTTCGGATGAATTTGCTGAAATTATCAGGTTTCTGGATTTTTGCCTTATCCTTTACCTGTGCCTTCTTTCTCTTTTCGATCCGAAGATAAGAATCTGTTTTACTGAACACAAATTCAGACCTAAAATTTAACCATTCTGGTCTGGTAGGTTTTTCGAAGATTTCACGACTTCATCCGAAAAAGTTTTCTAATTTTATCCGTCCAAAAACCGGATACATAATTTATAAACCAATTAAATTTTACAAATATGATGAATCGCAAATTACGCATGGGAATGGTCGGTGGCGGCAGTGATGCCTTTATCGGTGCCATTCACAGACTTGCAGCTTTTATGGACGGACAAATTGAACTCGTTTGTGGCTGCTTCAGTATCAATCCTGAAATTTCACTTTCCTCCGGAAAATCGTATTACCTTCCTGAAAACCGGGTTTACAAAACCTATCAGGAAATGTTTGAAAACGAAGTTAAACTTCCTGAAGGCGATCGGATGGATTTTGTAACCATCGTAACTCCCAACTTCGCGCATTTTGGTCCGGCAATGATGGCGCTCGAAAGCGGCTTCAACGTGGTAATCGACAAACCAATTACTTTTACGCTCGACGAAGCATTGCAACTTCAGAAAAAATTGCAGGAAACCGGATTATTACTTGCCTTAACGCATACGTATTCTGGCTATCCGGCAGTAAAACATGCCAAACAAATGGTTGCTGAAGGTCAGTTGGGGAAAATCCGCAAAATATTTGTTGAATATCCGCAGGGATGGTTGTCGTCAAAACTCGAAGACTCCGGAAATCCACAGGCATCGTGGCGAACAGACCCGAAACGCTCCGGAAAGGCTGGTGCGATGGGAGATATTGGAACTCATGCACATCATCTTGCTGAATACATTACCGGTTTAAAAACAACTTCGCTGTGTGCCGAATTGAATGTTTTTGTTCCCGGCCGGTTATTGGATGACGATGGCGCCGTTTTACTTCGTTTCGACAATGGGGCAAAAGGTGTACTCATTGCCACTCAAATTGCTGCCGGCGAAGAAAATGCGATTCGGATTCGTGTTTATGGCGACAAAGGCGGACTGGAATGGGCACAGCACGAACCAAATACGCTAATTGCAAAATGGACCAGCAAACCAACTGAAATATTGCGCGTTGGAACTTCGATGGGAGCTGCTGCAGCCGCTAATACCCGCACTCCGGGCGGACATCCTGAAGGTTATCTGGAAGCTTTCGCCAATATTTACCGCAATTTCTCGTTTACGCTTCGGGCGAAAATGAACGGAGAACAACCGAAACCGGAATGGCTTGATTATCCTGGCGTTGAAGATGGCATTCGCGGCATGCAGTTCATCGATGCTGTTGTTGAAGCAGGATACAATGACGATGTAAAATGGGTACCATTTAAATAGAAGCCCCCTCTGGCTCCCCCGAAGGAGGAGAATTCAGGGAATGCAACCTCTGTTTACATACTCAATAATATAGCATAAAATCTAAAATAAATTAAATCGTAAACCATTTGCCTTTTCAAACTCCCCCTCTCGGAGAGGGGTTGGGGGAGAGGCTTCTAAAAAAAATATCATGAGCAGACCAGTAACTTTATTTACCGGACAATGGGCCGACCTTCCCTTTGAAACAATATGCGAAAAAGCCTTGGAGTTTGGCTACGACGGCCTCGAGCTATGCACCTGGGGCGATCACATGGAAATCGACAAAGCCGATCAGGATTATTGCGATGCACGCAAAGAAACACTCGCCAAATACGATCTTCAATTGTTTGCCATTTCCACTCACTTAGTAAGTCAGTGTGTATGCGATCTGATTGATGAACGTCACAAAGGAATTGTTCCTGAATACATTTGGGGAGACGGTGATCCGGAAGGCGTTCGCCAACGCGCCGCAGCGGAAGTAATTAAAACAGGAAAAGTGGCCAAAATGCTTGGACTCGATACCGTGATTGGTTTCACCGGAAGTTCAATCTGGCACATGCTTTACGCGTTTCCGCCTGTTAATCAGGACATGTTAAACAAAGGCTTCGAAGATTTTGCCAAACGCTGGACTCCGATTCTGGACGAGTACCAGAAAATGGGTGTCAAATTCGCACTCGAAGTGCATCCTTCAGAAATTGCTTTCGATATCGCAACCGCTCGCCGTGCGCTGAAAGCAGTGAACAACCATCCTGCTTTTGGGTTCAATTTCGATCCAAGTCACCTCGGATACCAGGGTGTTGATTACGTGAAATTTATTTACGAATTCTCCGATCGTATTTTCCATGTTCACATGAAAGATGCTTACTGGAGCGAACACCCAATGGAAATTGGTGTTTTCGGTGGTCATACCGATTTTGGTGACAATCGTCGTTACTGGAATTTCCGGAGTCTGGGTCGTGGTAAGGTAGACTTTGAAAACATTATCCGCGCACTAAACGACATTAAATACACCGGACCTCTTTCCGTAGAATGGGAAGACAGCGGCATGAACCGCGATGCCGGAGCAGTTGAAGCCTGCGATTTTGTTCGTTACAGCGACTTCGATCCTTCAGACGTGGCTTTCGACGATGCGATGCAGAAATAGACTAAGTTCCAAGTTTCAAGTTAGCTGATCCGATGGTTAAAGGTTCATCGGATCAGTCTAACATCTGATATCTAATAATCTAAAATAATGACCAACAGAAGAAATTTTTTAAAAAGTACAACCACTGCAGCAGTAGGACTCAGCCTTGCTGCTACCATGCCACTTCCGATTAGTTCGTGTGTGGGCGCCAACGATAAACTTCGTTGTGGCGTAATTGGAATAAACGGAATGGGATTTGCCGATCTGGCAGCATTCCTTCGCCAGAAAAATACAGAATGTGTTGCCATTTGTGATGTTGACAGCAATGTGATGAACAAACGTGCTGCCGAAACCGAAAAAGCTCAAGGATTTAAACCTCGATTATACAGCGATTACCGCAAATTGCTCGAAGACAAAGATGTTGATGTGGTAATTATCGGCACCCCCGACCACTGGCATTGTTTGCCAATGGTTGAAGCTTGTCAGGCCGGAAAAGATGTGTATTGCGAAAAGCCATTGGGTAATTCGATCGAAGAAATAAACATCATGGAGCGTGCAGCCAACAAATACAAAACCGTGGTACAGGTGGGCATGTGGCAACGAAGCGATCCGCACTGGATGGCAGCAGTTGACTTTGTTAAATCCGGCAAACTCGGTAAAATCCGTACAGTTCGTACCTGGGCTTATCAGGGTTGGATGGAACCCGTTCCGGTTAAACCAGACGGTGATGCTCCCGCAGGTGTTGATTACGATTTCTGGCTCGGGCCTGCAAAAAAACGTCCGTTCAATCCCAATCGTTTCCACTTTAATTTCAGGTGGTATTACGATTATGCCGGTGGTTTAATGACCGACTGGGGTGTGCACATCATCGATTACGGTTTGTTTGGAATGGGTGATCCTTCGCCGAAATCGATCATGTCGATGGGTGGCAAATATGCTTATCCTGATGATGCTTCCGAAACTCCCGACACTTTGCAGGCTTTGTTCGAATTCGACGGACACACTATGCTTTGGGACCACGGAACCGGCATTGATGGCGGCTATTATGGCCGCAACCATGGTGTTGGCTATGTAGGGAACAACGGAACTTTAGTAGTCGATCGCGATGGATGGGAAGTTATTCCGGAGCGTAAGAAAAATGCTGACCTGATTGAACGGGTGCCTTTGCAGAAAGGAACCGGTAAAGGACTTGACTACCACATGGCTAATTTTATTGAAGGCGTGAAAGACCGCAACCGCAACCTGAATGCCAGTATTGAAATCGCAGCAAATACAGCTCGTGTGGCTCATCTGGGAAATATTGCGTTGCGCACCGGTCGCCGTTTGTACTGGGATGCTGAAAAAAGTTTGTTCATCAACGACGATGAAGCCAATAAGTTTTTGGTCCCGGAATACCGTGCTCCATGGGTGTTGCCCAAGATTTAA
>CAMDGL010000124.1 GCA_945897845.1 Chitinophaga pinensis
TTAACAGGGATGGCAACTTTTAAAATTGAAGGTGGCACACAATTAAACGGCGATTTGTTACCTCAGGGGGCAAAAAACGAAGCGCTTCAGATAATCTGTGCAGTTTTGTTAACACCCTCCAAAGTTCATATTTCAAATATTCCTGAAATACAGGACGTTATCAGGCTGATTGAAATCCTCACCGAACTGGGTGTAAAAATGGAACGTATCAGCAAAGGAAATTACACATTTCAGGCCGACCAGATAAAACTTGATTACCTGAAAACCGAAGCCTTTGCGCGAAAAGCATCCAGCCTGCGCGGTTCAATCATGATTTTAGGGCCACTATTAACCCGCTTCGGAATTGGATACATACCTCAACCAGGCGGCGACAAAATCGGCAGAAGACGTTTGGATACCCATTTCACCGGACTTCAGAAACTTGGCGCTACATTTACGTACAATCCCGATCAGCATTTTTACAGCGTTGAAGCTACCAAACTGAAAGGCAGTTACATGCTGCTCGACGAAGCATCGGTAACCGGAACCGCCAATATTGTGATGGCAGCTTCGATGGCCGAAGGAACCACCACCATTTACAATGCCGCCTGCGAACCATACATACAGCAACTTTGCAAAATGCTTGTTTCGATGGGTGCAATAATTGATGGAACCGGCTCAAATCTGCTTACAATAAAAGGAGTAGCTTCACTAAACGGCTGCTCGCACAAAATACTGCCCGACATGATTGAAGTGGGCAGTTTCATCGGACTTGCTGCAATGACCAATTCTGAAATCACCATCAGAAATGCCGGAATACAGCATTTGGGAATTATTCCGGAGCAATTTAAAAGGATGGGAATTACCGTTGAAGAACGCGACGACGATTTGTACATCCCTGCTCAGGAACACTACGAAATTGAAACATTTATCGATGGTTCGATCATGAACATCGCAGATGCACCATGGCCAGGACTTACTCCTGATTTGCTTAGTATTTTCCTCGTGATTGCCACTCAGGCAAAAGGAAGTGTGCTGATTCACCAGAAAATGTTCGAGAGCCGTTTATTCTTCGTCGATAAACTGATTGACATGGGCGCACAAATTATTCTTTGCGACCCGCACCGCGCAACAGTAATCGGCCTCGACCACAAATATATGCTCAGGGCTACCAACATGACTTCGCCGGATATCAGGGCGGGAGTTGCCTTGCTGATTGCCGCTTTATCGGCTCAGGGAACCAGTAAAATCTCCAACATTGAGCAAATTGACCGTGGATACGAAAATATTGACGACCGCTTAAACGCAATTGGCGCCAGAATAACGCGAACAGAATAGTCATTATCAGAAAACAGTTACTTTTTCAGTTTCGAATTCAGCCGATCATCAAATGTCAGATTTGTTAAAGTTTTCAAACGAGAACTTCAGATTTAACATTTCTATTGTTGAATTCTTACATTTGCTGTTCAATTTAATATGAAATTTAAGAAATAAAAGGAATATGAGAATGAAAACAACACTGGTATTCGCCATGATTTTAGCAATGGCAACCATTACAAGCACAGCCAATGTCGGAAACGGATCGACAAAAACAAAAGAAGTAACCATTGGTCTTAACATTGGAAACAAAGCTCCGGAAATCAATGAAAAAGGTCTTTCCGGGAATGAAATTAAATTATCCTCCCTTCAGGGAAAAATAGTGCTGATCGACTTCTGGGCAGCATGGTGTGTCCCATGCCGGAGAGAAAACCCGAATGTTGTAGCTACCTACGAAAAATTCAAAAACTCAAACTTCAAGAATGGCAAAGGATTTACTGTTTACAGCGTTTCGCTCGACAAAGAAAAATCAGCATGGGAAGCAGCCATTAAAGCAGACAATCTTATGTGGGAAAACCACGTGAGCGACCTGCAAGGCTGGAATTCAAAATATGCTGCAGTTTATGGAGTTCGCGGCATTCCGGCCAGTTTTCTGATTGACGGCGATGGCATTATTGTTGGCAAAAACCTTCGTGGCCCAGCTTTGGAACAGGCAATTGCAGCTTTATTAAAATAAAAACGCAATTCCTGTATAGGAAAAAGGGCAATCCGTATTCTGCGGACTGCCCTTTTTGTATTTTAATTCAACCATGTCAGTTATCAATTATTTAAGATGCCAATTTGTCAAATTAACATCAATGGCAGTATATTTGCAACCTCAAAAAACAAAATTTTAAAATTCAGTTACAATGACAGAAGATAAAGCCAAAGTTAACGAAGAACTTGAAAATGAAACACCGGATTTAATTGAAATACAAGAAGAACCGGCCCTTGATAAAAAAGAAACAAAAAAAGAGAAAGCCCACAGACATACCAAGACTGAAGAACAACTTGAAAAAACAGAATTGGAATTGCTTGAATTGAAAGACAGACACATCCGTTTACAGGCAGAATTTGATAATTACCGGAAACGCACATTAAAAGAGCGCATGGAATTGTTAAAAACAGCCAGCGAAAGTCTGTTAATAAGCATCTTGCCGGTAATTGATGATTTCGACCGTGCGATGCAGACCGTAAATCTGGAAGAAAAAAACAGTCACATCAAAGAAGGTGTACAACTTATTTACAACAAATTTCAGGAATTTCTGAAACAAAACGGAGTAAAAGAAATCGAGGCAAAAGAGCAGGAATTCAATACTGATTTGCACGAAGCGATCACCAAAATACCAGCACCAACTGAAGAATTAAAAGGGAAAATTGTAGATGTGGTTCAAAAAGGTTATTACCTGAATGACAAAGTGATACGTTTCTCAAAAGTAGTTATAGGCGAATAAGCCTGATATATTTGATTTAAAATGACAAAACGCGATTTTTACGAGATTCTGGGTGTCAGCAAAACAGCGACTGCCGACGAAATCAAGAAAGCCTACCGACAAAAAGCCATTCAGTTTCATCCTGACAAAAATCCGGGAAATAAAGAAGCTGAAGAGAAATTTAAAGAGGCAGCCGAGGCTTATGAAATATTGAGCAGCCCTGAAAAACGTCAGCGGTACGATCAGTATGGACACAAAGGAGTTGGCAACAATCAGGGATTTGGCGGACACGACATGTCGATGGACGATATCTTCTCGATGTTTGGCGATGTTTTTGGCGGTGGTGGATTTGGAGGTTTCGGAGGTTTTGGAGGCGGTTCACGCAGTCGTGGCCCACGACAGCACCGCGGATCTGATCTTCGCGTAAAAGTCACGCTTAATTTGGTTGAGGTGCTAAATGGCGTGGAGAAAAAAATCAAGGTGAAAAAATATGTGCCTTGTACGCATTGCAGCGGAACAGGCGCCCAGGGAGGATCATCGTATTCCAATTGCTCAACCTGTAAAGGAAGCGGCCATGTAACCCGCATTCAGAATACGCTGCTCGGCCAAATGCAAACCACTTCTGCTTGTCCAAGTTGCAATGGCGAAGGACAAATCATTACCAATAAATGCGTGCATTGTCAGGGTGAAGGCGTTGTTCGCGACGAGGAAGTAATCTCCATCAGAGTGCCTGCCGGCGTTGGCGAAGGAATGCAGTTAAACGTAGCCGGAAAAGGAAATGCAGGCCGTCGCAGCGGAATCAACGGCGATCTTTTTGTGGTAATTCATGAAGACGAACATCCTGATTTGATCAGGGACGGAAACAACCTGATATACGACCTTTACGTGACTTTCCCTGAAATTACATTGGGAGCCACCAAAGAAATACCGACTGTTGACAGCAAGGTTAAAGTTAAAATCGAACCGGGAACACAACCTGAAAAAATACTTCGTTTGCGAGGAAAAGGATTACCAGATGTAAATGGCTACGGAAAAGGAGATTTGCTTGTTCGTGTTCATGTTTGGATACCGAAAAAGGTAAATTCTGAAGAACGCAAGTTGCTCGAAAAGCTTCAGGCTTCAACCAACTTTATTGATGGGCCGGATCAATCGGACCGTAATTTCTTTGAAAAAGTGAGAGATATTTTTGATTAGAACTTTCCCTGAAATACATAAAAAAAGCTACCGGAAGTTGGAGAAATAAATCTCCTTTCAGGTAGCTTTTTCATTAACGATTACTGAAATATCTTCATCGAATCGAGCGCGGCCTTGTATTTACGGGCATTTTCGTTGTGACCTGAAAGTGTTTTCGAAAAATTGTGATATCCCGAAAAATCTTCGCGGGCACACATGTAAATGTAGGGCGTATTTGCCGCGTTTAATACCGACTCGATACTCCCCAATTCAGGAAAATTGATCGGCCCCGGCGGCAAACCTGCATTTTTATATGTATTGTAAGGCGAATCAACCTCCAGATGGCTGTTCAAAACACGCTTAATGCGAAAATTTCCCAAAGCAAACTTCACCGTTGGATCGGCCTGTAAAGGAATTCCACGTTTGATTCGGTTCAGGTACAATCCGGCAACAATCGGTTTTTCATCTTTTCGGTTGGTTTCTTCCTGAACAATTGATGCAATGGTCATTACTTCCTCACGTGTTAATCCCATATCTCTGGCCTTTTTAACCCTCTCCTCTGTCCAAAATCGTTTGTATTCCATCGACATGCGCTCCAGAAACTGATCGGCGGTGGAAGTCCAGTAAAACTCGTAGGTATTGGGAATAAACATGCAATGAAAGGTATTTTTATTAAATCCGTATTTCTCATGAATCAACGGATCATTGAATTTTCCGATCAACTCAGCCGAATCGGGTTCAATGTATTTTGAAACAGCGCCTGCCAATTCCTCCAGAAATCGCAGATTATTAAAAGTTACCTGCACCGGTATCTGGTTTCCTGATTTCAACATATTCAAAATCTCATTTGTATTCAATCCCTTATCCAATAAATATTTACCTGGTTTTATCGAAGCTGCATATTCTTTTCGTTTTGCCACCCAATTGAAAGCCTTGTAATTTATTATTATCCTGTGCTTTTGTAAACTATCGATCACCTGATCGTAAGTTGCACCTATCGGGATGATAATGCTTCCGGGAGTCAGGATGTTTGCATTAAAAATGTATCGATACAACTGGTATCCGCGAAATCCGGCTCCTGTAATTGCAATAATAAAAATAATAACAATCCACTTATTCAATCTGGGAAACAGCATAATCCTGCATTTATTGATTAAATCCATTTTAATCCGGTTTTTTCGATAAAAATAGTTATTTCAATTGAAGAAACTAATGCTACCATTGAAGCAAAAAACTGGACCAACCATTTCCCTATGACATTTTGGGAGTTAGAATAGCAGAGAAAATACCCAAACGAGTTAATCTAAAACAATTGATCATTTACCAAAGTGGCAGTGATGCTGGTGATGCTGCCGGAGCATTCGTAGGCTTGCTGAGTAACATCATCATGGTTGCTGACGACAATGCAATGTATCCTGCTTTTTTGATGGCTTGTTTCCTGTCGATAAGTGGTGTTATACTTTCTTCGGGTTTCGTATCTTTTTCGTCTTTCATAACAGTGTCTGTTTTTTTACACCTGACAGGTATAAAAAACCTGTCAGGTGTAAAGATTATTGATAATTAGTAAATTATAATTTTTGTATTGAATCTTTTCTCTGCATCTGTTACATTCAGCAGGTAAACGCCTGATGCCAGACCTGCGGAAGAAATGCTGTTCCGACTGCCTTCCTGAAGGTTGAAGATCCCAAGGTTTCGTCCGGCTGCATCGAACAGTGATGCTTTGGCTCCAGAGGCAACTTCGCCAATAATCCAGATCTGTCCGTTTGCTGGATAAGCTTTCAGGCTGAATACCCCGGATGACAGTTCTGATGTTCCGGTAGTTGAGCTGTTGGTATGGATGTAGAACCTTCCAACAGCAGTTGTACCAGCCGAAACAGTGGCTTTGTAGGTTGCATCATCAGCAAGCGAAGTAAAGGTTTTGGCCAGCTTGTCTTCGAGAGTTACGCTGCATGATGCCGGTAAATCAAAGGTTTCGGCGCTGAAAGTAATTTCGCCACCTGTTTTACTGTCAACTCCCAGCGGTATCACCAGCGAACTGTAGGTTTCAGGAAGCGCCTGTATGGCAAATGGGGTGCCGTTATCTTCCACAAGTTTGGTATAAACCAACAGCGCCGCATCTCCTTTCAATAATCCTGCATCATAAGATGGATCAAGTCCATTGGTCATGGAGTTGTTAAAAGCAATCAGGGTTGAAACGGTTTGATCGTTGCCAGATGCCTTCAGTTTGATATATGGCCAGTAGCTCCCAGTTGATTTAAGTAGCAAAGTTGGACCATGAAACTGCATCGAAGGTGTAAAGGTGAGCGAAGTTTGCCCCGCTCTCATTTTGATCATAAAGGCCTGCCCCTGCTGAATATCCACTCCTGAGCCGGGTGTCGGGACATTGGAAACGGTTGTGTATTTCCCTGATTTTCCATTTTCGGCATCAGGCTGTTCCCAGATGTAGATTGCCCCATACTGTGAATCGAGGCTGGAGGCATTTTCCGTAATAAATTTCTTACTGCTTGCACTTAATGTGTTGATGCCAATGGCCGACGAGTAGGGGTTGCCGACACAGTTCCATTTGTCGGCGACAAGATTGGGTACTGTGAAGTCACCTGCCAGCAAAGGTGCTGTATGGACAACAATATTATTTGTTGCCGAACGCATGGAGAATCCTTTACCTCCTCCGAGACTGCCTGATGTTTCGTTGTTAAAGTAGCTGTTCCAGCTGTTTGTAACAGGGTTATAATCCATCATTCCACGGATGGTCCCATTCGTTGCCACATTGTTGTTGGCAATTAAAAAGTCCTTGATGGCCTGACCAATAACGGATGCTGACACAAGATGCCACCTGCCTGTAGTCAAGTAGCTTTGTGCAATGGCAGTACCTGTTCCCGCTAAAGTGCCGGCAATTAATGAACCGGTACCAGTAGCATCACTCTCTAAAATGATCCCCCCGACACTGTTGTTGGTTAGCACACTCTTCACCGTAAGGGTCTTTCCGGGTCTTACAATCAGAACAGCGTCCGGTTCGAGGGTTAGGTTGTTACAGATGGCCAATTCTTCACCTGAGATAACAGGATCATTGGTAACATTGGTAATGATTAGATTATCCGAGGCGGTAGGCAGAATACCATTGCTCCAATTGGTCGCGTTATTCCATTCGTTATTTGAAGCCCCGGTCCAGGATGGAATAAATGCCTTTACATCGTATAATTTTGGTGAGCTAGCTTTGCAGCCTTTGCTGTTGGTGTAATTAACACCAACGGTTTGGTCTCCGGATGAATTCCAACGTATTGTCGCTGTATTGCTTGTTGAAGTTCCTCCTGAGGTGATGGTCCCACCTACTGAGACCGACCAGGTGTATCCGCTCATCGAAGGCTCTGTGGTATAGACATGGCCTGTTGAGCCAATTATGACCTCTGAATTACCTGAAATTGTTGGGACTGGCAGTGGGTGAACGGCAATTTCTACCGATTCGGTAGCAGTATTCTGGCATAATCCGCTGCCGGTGGCTGTTAAGGTATACGTTCCTGAAGTGGTGGGAATAAAAGGCACACCGTTGGTAATCCCATTCGACCATGCAAAATTTAGACCTGTGGCACAACCACTTGCACTGGCATTCCATGCAGTTTCTGCATTCATATTCACAAGGGTACCGTGATAGGCAGAGCCATTGCTATTGTGGGCGATTGAATTTCCGCTCGCTTCATTAAACTTATATTCTGCAATAAGACCGGTGGTAGATCCTCCAATACAAGCATTCGAAGATGCGGAAATCTGCGCATTGGTTCTTGCCGTATTCCAGATGCGGAAGTCATTCATTTTACCTGCATAACAAACAGCAGACAAAGGTGATACAGATTCGGAACCAATCAGAGAAGGTGCACTGTTCACCGCAATGGATGCCGGCATCGTGCCATTGAAACTGAGTGTTTTCTGTACTCCGTTCAGGTATATTTTCATTTTATCTGCATTGGTTGCACCGCTGGCATTGTAGACTGCTGCGATGTGGTTCCAATTGTTTAAGGGTATGGAGGTCATGGATGCTTCTATCACATTTACGTTACCGATAGCGAAGGTGAGCTGACCTGAGCTTCCGAAAAAGATCTGAATTTTATTGTTGTGATCTAACCGTTTGGAGAAGATTGTTTTGTATTGTGAAGAACTGGTTGCATAAACCATCGCCTCAATCGTAAACTGTGTAGCGCCATCCAGTTCGTTTATATCTCCAAGGTTCACATAGTCATTTGAACCGTCAAAGCGCAGATCATTGTTGGCATCCGATGCGGTCAGAGTAACAGGACTTCCGGCACAAACGGTAAGTGTAGCCGGGATGGTGGTTACCAGAAATGAAGGTACTACCGGAGTCGTCACTGCACCACTTACAGCAACAGTGCGGTCAGTGGCACCGGCGGAAATCACCGAAATACTTCCACTTGGAGACCCGGTGGCTGAACTTTGCATGCGCACATAGATGGTGGTTGTGGAGACTGTTCCTCCGGTATGTGTTAGTGTAAGGCTACCTGAAAAAGTGGAGCCTGAAGTTTTACTGATTTCGAAGCCTGCCGGAGCGGAAAGAGAAATATTGCCCGTCAGATTGCTGCCCGAAACGGTGAAACTTTGTTCCTGGGAAACACTCCCAGCACAATTTGCAAAAGGAATTATTGTGCCGACTAATGTGACAACAGGTGGAGGTATACTGACCGTTACATTATGTAGAGTAGATGAAATACCTGTGCAACTGCTGCTGGTATAATTGACCCCTACGGTTTTGTCTCCGGCTGTATTCCAGGTTATGGTGGCGGTATTGCTCGTTGAAGTTCCTCCTGAGGTGATGGTTCCCCCTGCGGAAACGGACCAAATGTATCCGGTCATCGAAGCTTCTGTGGTGTAGACATTTCCAATTGAACCAATTAGCACTGTTGAATTACCGGAAATAGTAGGCATCGGACGCGCATTGACAGTAATATCCACGGATTGGGAAGCTACGCTGCATGCATTGGTACTAGTGGCTGTTAGAGTATAGGTACCTGATTTTGATGGAATAAAAGAGGTGCCGTTAGAGATTCCATCCGACCAGGAGAAACCAAGGTCAGTCTCACATCCACTGGCACTGGTATTCCAGGCTGTTGCTGTATTCATATTGACCAGTGTGCCATCATATCCGGTCCCCTGACTGTTATGGGCTATTGAACTACCGGTTGCCTCATTGAACTTATATTCAGCAACAAGACCAGTTATGGATCCGCTGAGACAATTATTTGATGAAGCAGAAATCTGCGCATCACTTCGGGCAATGTTCCAGATACGGAAGTCATTCATTTTGCCGGTAAAACAAGCTGTAGCCGGTGCCGATTCTATACCAATCAGAGCAGATATACTGTTCACAGCAATTGAGGCTGGCATTGTGCCATTGAAGCTGAGTGTTTTCTGTAATCCGTTCAGGTATATTTTCATTTTATCTGCATTGGTTGCACCGCTGGCATTGTAGATTGCTGCGATGTGGTTCCAATTGTTAAGGAGTAAAGGGGTGGTCATCGATCCTTCCATCACATTAACGTTACCTATAGCGAAGGTAAGCTGTCCTGAGCTTCCGAAATAGATCTGAATTTTATTGTTGTGATCTACCCGTTTTGAAAAGATTGTTTTGTATTGTGACGAACTGGTTGCATAAACCATCGCCTCGATTGTAAACTGTGTGGCTCCATCCAATTCATTTACATCACCAATGTTTACATAGTCATTGGACCCATCAAAGCTCAGATCATTGTTGGCATCCGAGGCAGTTAATGTTACCGGACTTCCTGCACAAACAGTGCGAGTAGCCGGAACTGCGGTTACCAGAAATGAAGGTACTACCGGAGTCGTCACGGCACCACTTACAGCAACAGAGCGGTCAGTGGCACCGGCGGAAAGGATCGAAATACTTCCACTTGGATTCCCGGTGGCAGTACTTT
The DNA here is from genome assembly GCA_945897845.1 of Chitinophaga pinensis. Classification (GTDB taxonomy): domain Bacteria; phylum Bacteroidota; class Bacteroidia; order Bacteroidales; family Prolixibacteraceae; genus Aquipluma. Next base: position 9,884 of record CAMDGL010000124.1, read on the forward strand.
GCATACGCACATAAATGGTGGTTGTGGAGACTGTACCTCCGGTTTGTGTCAGTGTAAGGCTACCTGAAAAAGTGGAGTCTGAAGTTTTACTGATTGCGAAGCCTGTTGGGGCCGAGATTGATATATTGCTGCTAAGATTGCTACCCGAAACAGTGAAACTTTGTTCCGCCGAAATGCTGCCCTGACAGGCAGCAAAGGGACTAAGTGTGCCAGAAACTGTTAAAGTTGCCAGCGAAGTCGTGGTAAAAGTCTGATCCAAACCATAGCTTGTACCAGCTGCATTTTCACCTTTAACCCTGTAATAGTAAGTTGTGTTTGATGCTAAGCCTGTAATGACCTTGCTTACCGTGGTTGAAGTAAGTCCGGTCACCG
>CAMDGL010000125.1 GCA_945897845.1 Chitinophaga pinensis
ACTTCTTGATTTCCGAAGTAAAAACAATCTGCGGAGCCCGTTCACACGTATTTTCTTTGTAAACTGAACTTTCCGTATTGTACGATTTTATTTCATCCGGATTCAGATCAAAATACTGGGCCGAAGTTTCTGCTTCAAATTCAATCCTGAATGTAGTGGGCTGATTTTTTTTAGCCCGTTTTTCCATATAAACCGACCGCTGAAGATTTTCATTGCTGGCAATTTGGTTTTTCTTCGGATCAGAACCAATCAGCCGCACATTTTTCTGCCGCACATTTCCTTCCCTCGGGAAAGGCATCCAGCAACGGATTATTTCTCCATCGGGAACAGTATTTGCATCAACAACAATCGAATAAGTCAATTTCATTCGCACCGGGAGCACTGTTTCGCCTGAGACCTTTGTTTCCGAAATGATTTTCCGCGTATGTTCCAACTTAAACAAATCAAGCGAATCGACCTGGAAGCCATCTACCTTTTCTTTGTATTTTCGGGCTTCATCATCAAGACGAAATAAATTGGCAACCGCGTTTTTAAAATAGCGTTTCTCTCCGTCGATCATCCGCATTTCCAATTTTTGAGTGGTTTCCCATTTATTAAAAAGCGAAGAGTCCAAAACCGAAAAATATTTTGATAGTTGCTTTTTCACCTCTTCTTCAGTCCGCACAAAATCGATTCTGATGCGATTACCAATATCAACCATCGAATCGAGTTTATACAAATTGGTCTCGCTCAAAGTGCCAGTTGATTTTATAGAATCTGCCAGCAATTCCGCCTTTTTCAGTTCTCCGGAATACACCAGTTTTTCAATTCCTGAAAAATCGAACGGCTTTTCCGGGGGAGTTTTGCAGGCACCCAAAAGCAACAGCAAAATGCCTCCAAAAAGCAATAATCTGTTCGCTTTTTGAAATTGGTATGACAAAAATTTTCGATTCAATGTGATCATAAATTGTACAGATTCGATCATTTCATTTCTTCTCAACATTCTCTTAATTCGTAACAAAGTTCAATCGCCATTTTTATTTTTTTACCTTATTTTCTATTTGGCCACCTTAGTAAAAATGCAATAATTCAAAATTCGCTAACCTTATTACCTTATTATACTCAACCTTCATTAAATAAGGTAATAAGGCTTAATTTTTATTCATTATTCTTTCTACTAAGGTTACCTTAAAAAATAAGGTTTTATAAACTCTAAAAAATAGTATTCGCTTGAAATGAACACATTAACACTACAATACTTTTCAAAACCGTTCCGTCACATAACCGTTTCGTTTGAGGAAAGTCAGCAACTCACCTAACCGGTTATAAAACCTATCGGTACGTTCGGGGGCTGTTCCCAGATGAATCAGCATGATGCAGCCATTCAGCCCGTTCGGATCTTTCTTCTCAAAATCTTTGATGTCGTTCAGAATGGTTTCCGACGAACGGTAATTTTTCATGCCCGGCGTGGTATAATCGGCATTCGAGCGGATTCCGGGAGTAAAATTAATCACTTTCAATCCCAATTGTCGGCTCCAGTCAACACTTTCAGTATTGTACCATTCGTAAGGAGGCAGAAATGCGGAAGCTTTTTCGGGCGTAATTCCAAAACCGGCCATCTTTTGATAGTTGGCTTTCAGGTCATCCGTAAACTGTTGCTGCGTGACCAGCGTGGAATCGCGTTTGGTCCAGTCAGCATACAACAAATGGGCATCGGAATGCGCTCCCAAATAATGTCCATTGGTAATCAAATCCTGAATAAGTGACTTATTTTCAGGGTTCTTATAAAAAGTTCCGGTAAAGAAAAATGAAGCTTTTGCCTTGTTCTTTTTCAGCGTTTGGGCGATCACTTTTCCACCTTCGGCATATTCGTGCGCCGAAAAAATGAGGTAAACTTTCTTTTCTTCAGGATTCATTCTGACCACCGCACCCTGATTATCAGCAACAACCTGTTTATCAGCTTCGGTTTCGAGCGACGAAAGCAAATAACTCAAACTAGCGGTTCCATCCATCGTTGGCTCGTTGGTCGAATAGTCGCCCATGTCGTCGTGATAGACTGCCTTTCCGTTCTGAAAAGCGGCATATTCATCGGCTTCGTGCAAGGCAATTCCAATCAAACCCTCATAAATGTGCGAATAAACCGGGCCATCGACCAGTCCGCCAGTGGTGGTTTCCTTCAGGATATAGGTGAGCGATGAATGTGGAATTTCAGGATAATCACCACCAGCCGGAAGTCCGCAAATCATCGAAGTTCCCCACGGATTGCAGCCCAAAAGCCAGTCGGTGAGCGCCGCTTCCATTTCTTCGTAACTGTTGTCTCCGGTTATCATGCTGTACAATTTTGCCTGTGTTGCGGCGGCAACCACCAGATTATTAGAGCACCAGATAAACGGAATACCAATCTGAAAAGGATCATTTCCTGCATATTTTTTCAATTGGTCGAGCCCTTGTTTCATCAATCCGGTAAACTGTTTGGCGATTGCAGTATCGTTGGATTGAGCCAGCAGCACATGTCCCAGATTCACAAATGGATAGAACTGGTAATGACGGGCGCGGTTCAGTTCCATCCAGGGTGTTACCGGTTCCAGTTCGCCCCAATATTTGGCTTCTTTCTGAAAATCAATCTGTTTATCAGGCGAAATGAGCGAAGCTGCCGCCAGCTCCATATCGTCAACCCAATTGTCTTCTTCGTAAAAATAGGGTGAAACCACGCAGGCAGTCTGAAAATTTCCCAAATCTGATTTCGCAAAATCCCAGGCTTCGTGCGACTTCTCGAGCATTTGACCGGCAAACTTCTGATCAATATTTTTAAATACGGAGGCGCCCAACGCGAAGGAGGAGGAGAATTTGGCAGCAGTTGAAGAAACTCCGGTTGAGCGGTTTTTGTGCTTGCCCAAACCCTGCGACTTTCCGGTTACAAAATATACCGGACGAAATAATCCGTCGAATCCATACTGTGCCTTGTCTTTATTTGGCAGACGAAGCCCAACATGGTCGCGATCATCGGCGATCTGGTTGTACATTTCATTCTTTGCCGGATTCATTTTCATCAGCCATTCCAGTCCCCAGCGGGCTTCGTCGAGAATATCAGGAATTCCGTTGCTTCCGGGCTTTCCGTTGGCCTGATATTGATCGCCAAAAGCGGTTGGATTCTGCTGATAAGCAAACAGCAATTGGTAAGTTGCGTTGGCCGAAGTAGTCGTATATTTCAGATAATCAGAAGCATCGTGCCAGCCACCGGTCACATCAATTTGTTCTCCGGTGCGGGTCGGATGATCGACAATTATTCCGTCGTGGAGGTGACAGGAATCATTCAGGTATGGATTGAAACCGCAACGCTGCTGGCGCATGTAATTCAGGATAAAATCGGCTGTACCTTTATATACATCAGCATCAATCCGAAAAGAAGGTGAAACTGCATTTCCTGCTTTCAGAAAATAACCGCCCGATTTGCTAAAGTTGCTAAAATTCAGGCGACAGGCTGTTTTTTGTCCCCAAACAGCTGCAACGGAGGCTTCCGTTTTTCCTTCAAAAACCATTTTTCCTGAAAGTGTTTCAATCAACTGAAAGCTTGATGGTTCATCATTCTGATCAGAAATAAAAACGGCAACCTTCACTGAATTTGGCAAATATCCGAGTTGATTGATCCGGATAACTCCAGAAGCGGAAATCCCCAAAGAAATCATACAAATCATACCAATCAGGAAAAGAGTTCTCATCATATCGGTTTTCAGGTTTGGATTCAGAAAATCAGGAAATAAAATTACGTCCGATAAAGTTATAAATCAATTGATCAGAGTCGCTTTCGAAACGGAATTATTTACTTTCAAGCTTCATTCTAAACACGAACCAAAAATAGTGTATTTAATGAATTATACAAATATTGGTAATACATGTTATATGATACATTTATTTTAAAATCTTATTCCTTATATTTACACCGTTAAATTAGAAATCAGCCCCCAAATGAAATTAATTGCAGACAGCGGATCGACCAAAACAGCATGGAAACTGATTGAAGCTCCGGGAAAAACAAAAGACATCAAAACTCACGGATTAAATCCATTTTTCCGCACCGAAGATGAAATATTTCAGGAACTGACCAACTCGTTGTTACCTGAAACCGGAACAAACATTCAGGAAATTTACTTTTATGGCGCAGGAGTGGTTAATGAAGAAAAGGGAAGCATTGTAAAAAATGCCCTTTCAAGAATTTACCCGCAAGCTACAATTGAGGCACACAGCGATGTTTTAGGAGCAGCCCGCGCTTTGTTTGGCGACCAGGCCGGAATTGCCTGTATTCTGGGTACCGGTTCAAATGTTTGCCTGTACAACGGAAAAGAAATTACCGGCGGAGTTTCACCTCTTGGATTTATTTTGGGCGACGAAGGCAGTGGCGCCGTAATGGGACGTAAACTGTTGGGCGATTATTTCAAAGAAGTAATGCCGCTGTATTTGCGTGAAGAGTTTGCCAAACGCTATAACCTGAAATGGGAAGAGGCTTTAAACCGTGTCTATCGCAGCGAGAAACCCAATCAGTTTCTGGCACAGTTTATCCCATTCTTATCCGAACATGGAAATTCGGCTTATTGTCAGGAATTTGTTCAGCACAATTTCATGGAATTCTTTGAGCGGAATGTCAGCCATATTCCAAATTACACAAGCTATCCGATTGGGTTTATTGGTTCGGTAGCTTATTATTTCAGCCAAATACTTAACAATACGGCCAGTTACTTTGGTTTCGATGAAACAACAATCATTAAAGATCCGATTGACGGACTGGAAAAATATTATAACAACTAACAGAATGACAGCAGAAAGTACCACCGAAGCCGATTCATTGTACAAAGATCTGGAAAATAAATCGGTAAAAGAGCTTTTATTAAGCATTCACGAAGAAGACAAAAAAGTATTGCCCGCTGTAAATGAGGCAATCCCCCAAATCGAGAAACTGGTTGAACTGGTTTATCTGCGCATGAAAAAGGGCGGACGGCTTTTCTACATGGGTGCCGGAACCAGCGGACGACTGGGCATATTGGACGCTTCTGAGATCCCACCAACTTTTGGTGTTGGCCACGATCTCGTAATCGGACTGATTGCCGGTGGCGACCGCGCCATTCGTAAGGCGGTGGAAATGGCCGAAGACGATGAAGAACAAGGCTGGAAAGACCTTGAAAAATACCAGGTAAACAAACTGGATACGATTGTTGGAATTGCCGCTTCGGGACGAACGCCGTATGTGATTGGCGCCGTAAAAAAAGCCCGCACAGAAGGCATCCTGACTGGTTGTATCGTAAATAATAACGGAAGCGTTTTGGCACAAAATGTTGATATTGCCATTGAAGCCATTGTTGGCCCTGAATTTCTGACCGGCAGCACGCGCATGAAATCGGGCACCTCGCAAAAGCTGATCCTGAACATGATTACTACCTCACTAATGATTAAACTCGGGCGCGTGAAAGGCAATAAAATGGTGAACATGCAACTGACCAACCAAAAACTGATTAACCGCGGAACCCGTATGATTATGGCCGAACTGGGATACAACGAAATAAAAGCCAAACGATTGCTGCTGCTGCACGGTTCGGTAAATGCAGTTTTGGAGGCCGAAAATTAAAATCAATCGATTCAGAAACTGTTTAAATTTTATTTGGTTGTTCCATAAGGAACAAAATGTGGGTAGAAAATGATTGATAGGCAACTATAATTTTGTCCCATACGAGACAAAAATTTGAATAAAAACTACCACTTTTCTGACCACATCATTTCCCTACGGGAAATATTAAACAGCTTCTCATTGAATACAACGCCAAAATCCGGAAGCGAATATTTGCAACCGGCTTTTAAAATATTGTAAAAATTCATTCTTATAAAAATTCGCCAAAGTGCCAGAGTATTCCGGACGGGTCGTGTAGAAAACACTCTCTCCCCCAATCCTTTTCCCGAATAGGACTGAGTTTTACCTGCTTATATTTGGTGGTCAGGTCTAAAACCAGAAGCTCCTTCCAATAATTATCCACATCTTCCACTTCCAGAAAAATCATCGAATTATCTATCCAGTCCTGAACGTAAGCATCTTGTAAATAAAATCCCAAACACTCAGTTTTGAAATACGACATATTGGGCGACAAAATACTTTCTTCAAATCCCAGGTCCCGGTAAAAACTTCTTGAAACTTCAAAGTTTTTAGCTCCTATGAATGGCCTGATTGATATTGCTTTGTGTTTCATTGTTTGTGTTTCTTAAATTACAATTCCTTCAGGAAAATTTATTTGTTTTACTTATTTGCTGAAAATTTAAACAATATATTCCTGGTTAATGTTTCCATACCAAAATAATATCTATGGATACGCCAATTATATTTTGGATACTTTTCAATGCCTTTGTTCTGCTTATGTTAGCGCTTGACCTGGGTGTTTTTCACCGGAAAATTCATGAGATTTCGGTAAAAGAGGCATTAACCTGGACTTTTGTCTGGATAGCACTTGCCATGGTTTTTAATGTAATAATCTATTACTGGAGAGGCCAGCAGCAGGCGCTGGAATTTTTTACCGGATATTTGGTCGAGAAAGCCCTCAGCATCGATAATATCTTTGTATTTATAATGATCTTCAGCTATTTCCAGGTTCCGACAAAATACCAGCACAAAGTTCTTTTCTGGGGAATTATAGGTGCATTAATCATGCGCGTAATATTCATTTTCGCGGGAGTGGCGCTCATTCAGAAATTTCATATCACCATATACTTTTTTGGGGCATTGCTGATTTATACGGGTTATAAAATGTTCAACCACAACAATGCAAAGATTGAACCCGATAAAAATCCTGTTATCAGGTTCTTTAAAAGGTTTATTCCGGTTTCTTCTGAAATGCACGAAGATAAGTTTTTCGTAAAACTTGAAGGAAAACGTTTTGCAACGCCACTTTTCCTGGTTTTAATACTTATTGAAACAACCGACCTTATTTTTGCAGTGGACAGTATTCCTGCAATTCTGGCCATTACTCAAGACCAGTTTATTGTTTATACCTCAAACGTATTTGCCATACTGGGTTTACGTTCACTCTATTTTGCACTGGCGGGCATTGTGCATCGTTTTTGGTTACTGAGTTACGGTTTGGCCGTTGTTTTAATATTTGTAGGATTAAAAATGCTACTGATCGACATTTATAAAATCCCTATTGAATGGTCGCTTATTTTTATAGCAACAACAATTACAGCCAGTATTCTGCTTTCTTTTAAAATTCCCAAAACAAAATAACCCAAAGAATATGATTCTTCTGGAAAATCAATTTTTGACATCACTTTTTGATGTACATCATCTTATTGAGTATGGCGGACTGTTTCTCATTCTGGCTATCATTTACGTTGAAACAGGATTTTTCCTTGGATTTGTTTTACCAGGTGGAGATTATCTGCTATTTGCTGCCGGAATATTTTGCGGTACACATTTTCTGGAAATCCCGATTTACTGGTTGGTTCCCCTCCTGATTATTGCAGCTTTCTTAGGCGATTTAACCGGATACTTCAAGGGAAAATGGTTGGGCGAAAAACTTTTTACCGATAATAAATCGAGGTTTTTCAAGAAGGAGTATCTTGAACGGGGAAGCAGTTTTTACCACCACTATGGTGTACGGGCGTTTATTATGGGGCGGTTCATGCCGGTTATACGAACATTGGTACCCATGATTGCCGGTGCATCCGCGTTTTCATTCAAACGATTTTTGATTTTCAATGCGCTGGGAGCAATTGTTTGGGTAGGAACGCTCGTTCCGCTGGGCTATTACATTGGTAAAGCATACCCAGGTGTGATTAACTATTCAATCTACATTTTGCTTCTTTTTATAGCCATTGCATCTTTTCCAATGCTGAAGATTATGCTTTCAAAAAAACACAAATCATGAACTCCATTTTTAAAACCGCACAAACAATAACAAATAGCAGGGCATTTAACGTTTTTATATTTTCGCTTATCACGTTTTCTGCCATACTTACAGGATTGGAGACCTATCCTGCTATTGCACTGAAGTACCGTGATCTGATTATACTTCTCGACAGGATTATCATCGCCTGTTTTGTAATTGAAATTGGCCTGAAAATAGTTTCATTTGAAAAAAAGCCGTGGCGATTTTTCCTTGATCCCTGGAATGTTTTTGATTTTATAATTGTTGCGGTTTGCCTTATCCCAACCGTTGATACCCATTTTTTTGCCGTTCTGCGTATTCTGCGGGTTTTAAGGATATTACGAATGATTACATTTTTACCAAAACTGCGGCTTCTGATAGGCGCTTTGTTAAAGAGCATTCCATCAATGTCGTATGTCATTCTGCTAATTGCAATTTTGTTCTATGTATATGCAATTGTTGGTGTATTTGTTTTTGGAGCTTCCGATCCGTCGCATTTCGGTGATTTGCACCATGCACTGGTCACCCTTTTTAAAGTATTAACGCTTGAAGGCTGGACTGATATTATGAATACTCATATTTACGGTCCCGCTTCAGAAGGTCACCTTCAAATTATTTCACTCTGGCCTTTCCTGTATTTTGCCAGTTTTATCCTGGTTGGCGCCATGATCATTATGAATTTATTCATTGGTGTAATCATGAATAGCATGGAAGAAAGCCAGCAGGAGCTTTCACAAGAGCTTCGGAAGATAAATTATAAAGATGAAAACAATGAAGAGCTCTATATACATTTGATTTCGAAGATAGATGAGCTGCGCGATGAAATTCAAAGTCTGAAAAAACCAACCGGTAAAAATTAACCCAACTTGCAGTTAATCTGAAGGGAATTCCTGCTGTTCAATAAATTTGCAGTTTTCGAGTTCGGATTTGTGTACTACGGATTTTCGTTTTATGAAGGGTGCGTATTTGCATTTCAGGGCATCGTAAAGTTTTCTCACCTGCCCATTTGGCTCGGAACAACGGCGTATCATAATCACCTCTTCGTGATTGTTTTGTGCCAAAGTAGGCACCGCCTTTTGTGTGTTCATGGTTCTAACGACCTCGCGCCACCCGGAGTGAATGCCTTCTTTGTTTAATTGGTAACGTATAGTGTTTACCAGCCAGTAAGCAAACAAACCAAAGATGCAGGAGTGCCATCGTATTTTCATCTTTTTGATGATAGATTGGGCGCAAATCGAGGTCTGTTTTCAGTACACAAAAAGTGTTATGCAATCTCGCGCATGATGTTGTAAAACTGCCATACATTTTCTTCAGAATTGGCCTGTACCGATGTGCGCAGAAAGTAAACTCCGCTCCGTGCGTTGATGTCAACACCTTCTTTAACGGCCCATTTGACGGAGGTTACAATCCGGGTTTTCTCATTGTTTTGTCTGTATCTTTCTTTTTACGTTTGGTTTCAGGCTGGTCGAACACTTCTGTTTCAATGTCGAAGTGCCACGCAATAGAAGGGTATTTTTGCGTTAAACGTCCGATACGCTGGTGTACTTTGTCCTTTTGTTTTACGCCACCTTTTTTTGTCAAACTGGCGGCTATTTGTTGTAAGGCAGCTTCGATGTTGTATGTTTTTAAATTCGAACGACTTACGCACAGGTAATCGTAGCCATTGTCCAGTATCATCTTAAGTTTTCTTCGGTGGCAATGCCAGCATCAATAACGATCAGGGCTTTTCTGGCAGAGAAGGAGGTTTTGATGCGCAATTTATGGATCATTCCTTCCAGTAAGTATTTTCGGGATAAGGTTCAACTGGTCGGTGTTCTTCTCATCCAGATATCCAGCCTTCAGCATGGTTCGATAGCATACCCGGTCGCAATGGTTGCGACAACTCTCCACTAACCGGTAATAACCGCAATAGACTCCCGTGGCAGGATTGGTGCGCATGGATACCTTAAAATACATACCCGGAAGCCACACCATAACTCACTGATATACAATACCACCTTGGGGACTACAAATGAAAACAAGTAAAAACCTACAACTGAATATCAGATACTTACCCAAAGATAGCGAAAAATATTCCACCGTTTACAAAAAAAAAACATCAGTTTTGAATCATTTTTCTGTTATTTTATTGGAGTGGCTGCAAGTTGGGTTAAATCCAAACTCCAATCGAGTAGGAGAAACGGGATTATTTCCCGTTTCGTCCTCTCACACCACCGTACGTGCCGTTCGGCATACGGCGGTTCATAGAATTTAGAGCGTTGTTATAAACTTCAGTAAACGAAAACAGCCCAAGGTCTTTGAGGTAAATATTTG
>CAMDGL010000126.1 GCA_945897845.1 Chitinophaga pinensis
TAATCAGTCCGATTGATTTATTGCTCGGTCTGGAATTTAAAAAGGCCCGATGCACTATTTCCAGTAAAAATTTGCAGAAACCCATTTCAGCAGTGCTGAAGCAAAGCGCATGGAACCGCATAAAAAATGTCCCATTCATTCATGTGAGCAATAGCAGCGGCTTGGTGGGTAAATGGAAAGAAAAATTCAGGATTTTGAAGGAAGTGTATGAAAAAAAAATAGAACTATGAGCTCTACAAAAAAATACATTCAGCCAAAGATGGTCAATTGGTACGACACGAAGCAGTTAGCATCTACCGGGTTAAGGTCAGTCATTTCAGGCGAATTCGGACATTATGCCGACAAGCGCGAATTGCAGGCCGCATTGCGCCCGCATGTTGAGGCCGTTGATTTTGGAGATGAAGCGGAAATCTGGATCGATTACGTTTCGGATACTGGCGACGGTTTTAATTCAACTTATTCGATTGCAAAACTTGTTTCGGAAAAAAAGCTAAAATTGGCTTTGAAAAATGACGTCGCAGGTGCAAGTGAAAACAAAAGTGAAGTAGAAACTCAGGCTGGAAAAATTATCATTTTTGGCGGCGACCAGGTTTATCCCACGCCTGAAATGGCAGATTACGAAAACCGGTTTAAAATTCCGTTCGGCACAGCTAATCCATACAATGAATCGACCCATGAAAACAATCGTTCCAGGATGTTCGCCATTCCCGGCAATCACGACTGGTACGATGGGTTGGGCAATTTCATCAGCCTGTTTTGCCAAAAAAGGAGAATCGGCAACTGGCAAACGGTTCAGGAGCGAAGTTATTTTGCCATACAACTTCCCTACAACTATTGGATTTTTGGCATCGACGTACAACTGAACTCGGACATCGATCAGCCACAAAAGGACTATTTTCAGAAAATTGCCATCGACAAAATGAAAGACGGCGACAAGGTCATTCTTTGCACCGCCGAACCTGCATGGATTTATTTCCAGATGTACAGCGATAACGAATCGTATAAACGACTGAAATATTTCGAATCGCTTTATATCACCGACGACGCCTACAAACTAATTGGCAAGAAGTTTAAACTGGTAGCCACCCTTACCGGCGATCTGCACCATTATTCACATTACGAAGAACAAAAAGAAGGTTACATCAACCACCTGATAACTGCCGGCGGAGGAGGCGCATTTCTTCACCCAACACATTTGTTACCCGACAAATTAACGAAACAGTCGGATGTGAATTATTCATTTCAGGAAAGCAAAGCCCAAAATGAACCTGAATTGAAAGCTGTATTCCCATCAAAAAAAGACTCACGAAACCTGTCATTTCTGAACTTTGCATTTCCATGGCTGAACAAACAGTTCGTGCTTTTCCTGTCGTTTATTGAACTTTTGCTAACATGGGTTTTGCAGGGAACAACCTATTACGCCACCGACGGATCTTTTTTACCGCAACTGGCAAAAAGTCTCAGCATCAGCGACTCGTTTAATATCATTTTTAAAACGCTGATAAATAACCCGCTTTTCATTTTAATAAGTGTCGTATTAGTTTTCGGGTGCATGGTTTTTACTGATACGAAGCGAATCAAGCGATTAAACCTACTTCTCGGGCTACCCCATGGCATCATTCAATGGCTCAATCTGATGTTTTGGCTTTGCGCATTTGCAGATTTATTTCACCCGTTATTTTCCAATGGCCATCCAATGTTATTCATCATTTTCACAACATTGGCAGCAGCGCTGTCAGGAGGAATTGTGGGTGCATTTATTTTCGGAATTTACTTGTGGTTTGGGGTGTATATCCTGAACGTGCATTTGGATGAAGGCTTCTCCTCGCTCGCCCATCAGCATTATAAAAATTTTCTGCGCCTGCACATTACCAAAGATCAGCTCACCATTTACCCGGTTGGAATTGATCGGGTAACCACTAACTGGAAACAATCCGGAGAAGGGGAAACAATGAAATTTGAAGGCCCGATTCCTGAATGTCATTTAATTGAACCGCCTATAATCATTAAAAACATATCAAAATGAAACGATTATCAAAACCAATTACTGTGCTAAAGTCGCATTATCAATTTATAATTGTAGGTTCCGGATATGGCGGAAGTATTGCAGCATCGCGCCTATCGCGTGCCGGAATGCAGGTTTGCCTCCTGGAAAAAGGCAAGGAATTCCAGCCGGGCGAATATCCCTGGGATTTGGACGATGCAGCCAAAGAAATGCAGGTGAATACCGATAAAAAACACATTGGCAGCAAAACCGGACTGTACGAATTTTACATGGGCAAAGAAATGACGGTGTTTAAAGGCTGCGGCCTTGGAGGCACGTCAAACGTAAACGCCAATGTTTCCATTGAGCCTGAACCGCGTGTTTTTGAAGATGTTCGCTGGCCGGCAGCTATCCGGAATGAAATGAAAACGTTGAAAGACGGTTTCGACCAGGCACGGAAAATGCTGAAACCAACTCCTTATCCTGAAGGCCAACCCGGGTTTCCGGAACTGGCTAAAACCAAAGGAATGAAAACTTCGGCAGCGGCAATGAAGGAAGAATTCAGGTATCTGGACCTCAATGTGAATTTCGAATACGACAACCAGCCGAACCATGTGGGTGTGGAGCAGAAAAAGTGCAACAACTGCGGCGATTGCGTAACAGGCTGTAACCATCATGCAAAAAATACGCTGATCATGAATTATCTGCCTGATGCGGTGAATCATGGTGCTGAAATTTTCTGCGAAACCGGGGTGCAATACCTGGAACGCAAAGGCAATAAATGGTTGGTTTACTTTCACCTGTACAATGTTGGCCGTGAAAAATTTGATGCGCCGCCACTTTGTATTTCTGCCGACAATGTGATTTTATCGGCAGGTGCGTTGGGAAGTACCGAAATTCTGTTGCGATCAAAAACAAAAGGACTGAATGTATCTCCAACGCTGGGAAAACATTTCACCGGAAATGGCGATGTGCTTGGTTTTGGCTACAACAACGATGTGAAAATGAATGGCATCGGCTTAGGAAAACATTTCGAGGATGAGGACAAAGAGCCGGTTGGGCCATGTATTACTTCGATCATCGATATGCGTAACCGGGAAGTGCTCGACGAAGGAATGACCCTGGAAGAAGGAAGTATTCCGGCGCCTGTTGCCCCTTTACTTACCTCTGCATTTATCACACTTTCAAGGTTAATGGGGATAGATACCGATGACGGACATCAGGATTGGGTGGCAGAGAAAAAACGGGAAGCAGTAAGTTTGCTGAAAGGTCCATACCGTGGAGCATTAAACAATACCCAGGTTTATTTGGTAATGACCCACGATGACGGGAACGGCTCGATGCACCTGGACAACGATCGTCTGGAAATTAGTTGGCCCGATGTGGGTAAACAGGCAATTTTCAAAAAGGTAAACGGAAAACTTCAGGAAGCCACCAAGGCATTGGGTGGAACTTACCTACCAAATCCGCAATGGAACAAACAGATGGATTTCGACATGGTTACCGTACATCCGTTAGGTGGCTGCGTGATGGGCGACAATGCTTCAACCAGTGTAACAAACCATGTCGGGCAGGTTTACAGCAATACTTCCGCAACTGATTTGCACGAAGGTTTATTTGTGATGGACGGCGCCATTATTCCCCGACCGTTGGGGACAAATCCGCTGCTGACAATTTCCGCTTTGGCCGAACGAAACAGCAAACTGATCGTTGAAGCCAATCAGAAAACATTGAACTACGATTTTCATCCGGTTGCAAAATCTCCTTTAAAAGAAAACGAAGCCGGAGTTTCATTTACAGAAACGATGCGCGGATTCATTTCGCTCGACGAACAATCGGATTACAAAAAAGGATATGATTTGGGACAGATGATCAATTCGGTTTTCGACTTCACGCTTACCATCCAATCGCAGGATGTGGAAGCCTTTGACGCTGACAGCAATCACAAGGCCGAATTGATCGGAACAGTGAATTGTCCGGCCTTGTCGAAACACCCGATTACCGCTATTGACGGTGTGTTTAATCTCTTTGTAAAAGATGATGCGGCAGGAAAAGTAAAACTGATGAAATACGGAATGAAGCTGAATACTTATGAAGGAGCAAACTTCTTTTTCTATGGATTTAAAGAAATCAAAGACGACAAAGGATTCGATCTGTGGAGCGATACCACTACTCTATTTATAACAGTGTTTGATGGTACCGATGATCAAAGCCCTGTAAAAGGAAAAGGTATTCTGAAAATTGCAATGGGCGACTTCTTGAAACAGTTGCAAACGATGAAAGCGATCAATGCCGATAATACCAAAGAGTCGGTAAGCGCCGTTGCAAAATTTGGAAAACTGTTTGCCGGTGAAGTTTGGGAAACTTATTTTTAGAAATCATATCACTAAATATTCATATTCATGCCAGCAATAATTGAAGGATTCAGCGAAGTATTTGAGATTTTGAAAGCACTTGCTTCCGGAGTAAAATCAGCAATAGAACTTAAGGGAAAACAGAGAAATGAATTAAGGGATGCAATAGCAGAAACAGCCGAACTCGTTGACGAAACATTGACCATTTTGAAACAGCACCTGACCAGTGTGATTTCGGAATTGAAATTTGGCGATAGACAGAATGCTAAACGAATGATTAGCGAATTGGGAGATTTCCGCGGCTGGGAAGATAAATATCGCAGATTTCAACTGTGCGACGCACTACGGTTGGCAACCAATAAGCTGGAAGAGAAAGGATTATACAAACTACTGAACAACATTTCTTTTAATAATCCTGAAGCCATTCAGCAGCGCATGTTTGATTACATCGGCGGTGAAGTTAACGCGGCAAAATCTGTTGGAACCATGCTTCTGAGTTTGACACCACTGGCAGCTTCGGTTGATTCTGATTTTGAAATGGTGGTGAAAGATCTAGAAGACGCGAGAAATGAGGTTGGAAAATGGCGACAAGCATTCATTGATTTGGAGATTGAAATCAGGAATTCTATCTGATTGAACGACGTTCGAATTGTAAAAGTCCGGATGCAACTTTATGTCGCACCCGGACTTTTTCGTAACTGATAGCCTCAAATTCATTTTTTATAAAGCCATAATTTTAATAACTTTAATCAAACCAATCATTGCTTTTCTATCAGTCAAATTTGTAGCTAAACAAAAGATTCATTCAAAAATATCGGTATTAATTAATTGATTATTGAGCGTTCGGATCCCTCCTGGCCGGGATGGTACTCTCTAGCCAGAAAGCATCCATTTTGAACATTATTTTTCATTCTCTTTTTGTGTTTCCACCTTTGAAATTGTTTCCAGCCGCCTGTTGTTTCATTCTGCAAACTTCCCGGCTTCACAATGCCTTGAAGAAAAACAGCAAAGAACATCAAATGCAAAACTTCTGGTTTTTGGGATAATTGAAATCATTTCTACGAAGATGGAAACTACCACAAATTCGAATTCCTCAAACTTTATTCAATCCTCAATTTTTCATTTATGTTATATTTCAAAGCTACTTCGGTTTTAAATTCGCAACTTAGCCGAATAGTTCTATTAAGATGAGAAATATTCCAATTGTACTTATTACTTTTTTGTTTCTATTCAGTTGTAAAAAAGTTGATCAACAAGCACCTGCGCCCAAACTTCAAAATTGTGCCATCGAATATCTCAATTTTACTGATGATTACAGGTTCGCGTATAACTCACTCACTTATCCACCCAATGATCCGGAGGAAACAATTTGTTCATATGAATACCAAAATGAAAAGATTGTAAAAGTGACCGGCGGGTTTTTACCACTTCCGGCAGGATCCAATTTTTCCAACCTTGTATTTTCCGGAGATGTTTTTGATTCGATAGTTTATAATGGAAATGAAATATCCGTCTTTAAAAAATACACCAATTTTCAATGGGCAAACTCTGAAAATCCAAGCATTTACAACTTGGATTCTCAGAATCAAATTCAAAAGTTAACCGTGAACAATGGCTTTGATACTAATTTCGAGATCAATTATACCTATTCCAATAATGAAATTACAGAGAAGAATAAGAATGGAGTAACACTAAGGAAGCTCTTTATGGAAGGGAATAATTTAGTGAAGATTGTAAAGGAAAGCATTGATTTGCAAGGAAAATTATTCCGTAAAGAGGAAATTATTTTTCAGGAATATGATACTAATCCTAATCCTTTTAAAAACAAATACCACATTTCAGGAGCATTTTATCGTGCGTTCTCTGAAAATAATTACAAGAAAACGACTAAACTGGTTTATACAATTTTGGTAGATGGCACATTCGGACTTCTCTCCACATCATCTTTATCAATACCAATAACATACAATGAAAGAGGGTTCCCTCTTTTTGGAACATACGAATAATCGGCATACTGATTTTAAACTGAACTACGTCAAAATTAACGATAAAAAAAAAATCCGGAGGTTTTGCCCCCGGATTTCTTTATTTATCCGTTTACCAACATCGATTTTCGAAGGCCGATCATAACCTTGTAGAAGCAGAACCGGTCACGCTGAACAGGGTCAAATTCGTAATATGCGGTCGCTATGCGGCAAATGTCTTTCACTTCGGAGTAAATGGCATTGATCTCCCGTTTCAATTCGGCTCCCAATTCGTCTTTGCCATGTAAAATATCGAAACAGTTTCTTAATTCAGCCAGCTTTTCACGGTAAGTAAGTAACCGGCTTAGCAAATGTTTATCGATTCCCCTTGCCAAAATTACCTGCTGTAATTCACTGTCCATGTTGCGTTTAAAAGTTGACATCATTTTATACAAACTAAAATGATCGCCATTTTTTGCATCGCTGTAATAATCAACATATCCCAATTTTTCAAAAGTCTCTTTCAGAAATGGTTTGTCGTAACTGAAATCAACCTTTAATTCGGCACGAAATACGGTAACGTCTTTTAAAGCGGCAACCATTAGTTCGTAAAGCTGGCCATGCTTTTCGAGGTGATCTGAAAGCGATTCTTCAGTAAAATACTGGTGCATAATCGTGTCAATTCTTTCCTTTAGATTAGCGGCATATTCAGGCGTCCAATTGTGCCTGATAGAAGAGAGTTCGTAGATGTTCTCACTAAATGACTGTGCAATCTTTCTGCATGACAGAATAGTTGCAGTTCCCGTAAGGCAAGTTGATATGACATTCATAATGAAAGGTTTTAAATTATTGGTTAGGCAAAAAGTACGATTTTTAAACTGAAAAAAGAATGTTATTTAACTCTACTATTTGTGTTATAGAACAATAATTGCAAATAAAACCAGCGATGAATGATCAGATACACATTAATGAAAAACCCTGATCAGGATTGGTTCCGATCAGGGTTTCTATATTTTATATCAAAGCACAGTCTTAATATTAGCTGTTCTTAGCCAGTCTTTTTCGTTCGTGCTCTTTCAGGAAGATCTTACGCATCCGGATTGACAAAGGCGTTACCTCAACCAACTCATCTTCTTTGATATATTCCAAAGCCTCTTCCAGACTGAATCTAATGGGAGTAATCAACCTCATTTTTTCATCGGTACCAGAAGCCCGCATGTTGGTCAATTTTTTCGGCTTGGTTACATTGATGGTTAAATCATCAGCACGGTTATTTTCGCCAATCACCTGTCCTTCATAAATTTCCTGTTGCGGATCGATAAAAAATGATCCCCGGTCAGCAAGTTTACTGATCGAATAGGCAAATGCAGTACCGGTTTCAAGGGCAACCAAAGAACCGTTGTTCCGAATATCAATTGGCCCCTTATAACGCTGATATTCAACAAAACGGTGGTTCATCACCGCTTCTCCGGCAGTTGCAGTCAGCATGTTGGTACGCATGCCGATAATTCCGCGCGATGGAATAATAAATTCGAGGTGAATGCGATCGCCTTTTCGCTCCATAATTTGCATTTCGCCTTTACGCTGCGAGGCCATTTCAACCACTTTTCCTGAATATTCCTCAGGTACATCCACGTGCATTTCTTCGATTGGTTCACATTTCTCGCCATCTATTTCTTTATACAAAACCTGAGGTTGTCCAACCTGAAGCTCATATCCTTCGCGACGCATGGTTTCAATCAATACCGATAAATGCAGTACTCCACGTCCGTAAACGATGTACGAATCGGCTGAATCAGTTGGAAGTACACGCAATGCAAGGTTTTTCTCCAGTTCCTTTTCCAAACGATCTTTGAGGTGGCGCGAAGTTACATATTTACCTTCCTTTCCGTAGAAAGGCGAATTGTTAATCATGAATGTCATGCTCATGGTAGGTTCGTCCACTGCAATCGGATCCAGAGGTTCCGGATTTTCCCAATCGCAAACGGTATCGCCAATGTCAAAACCATCTATTCCGACCATGGCACAAATATCTCCTGAAACCATACTTTCAACTTTCTGGCGTCCAAGACCTGTAAATGTATGCAATTCTTTAATTTTCGTGCGTTTTACTGAACCATCGCGTTTTACAAGCGAAACGTTCATTCCTTCGCTGATTTCTCCCCGGTGGATGCGGCCAATTGCAATACGGCCAACATACGATGAATAATCTAGTGAAGTTATCAAAACCTGCGGAGTGCCGGGATTTGGAACCGGGCCGGGAATATATTTTATAATCGCTTTCAGCAATGCTTCGATATTGTCAGTAGGAACTTTCCAGTCATCCGACATCCAGCCTTGTTTGGCCGATCCGTAAATTGTCGGAAAATCCAATTGTTCTTCAGTCGCATTCAAACTGTACATCAGGTCGAAAACCTGCTCATGAACTTCTTCCGGACGGCAATTGGGTTTGTCAACTTTATTTACCACAACAATGGGTTTCAAGCCCAAAGCCAGTGCCTTTGACAACACAAAACGTGTTTGTGGCATGGTGCCTTCAAAAGCATCAACCAACAATAAAACACCATCAGCCATGTTCAATACCCGCTCAACTTCACCACCAAAATCGGCGTGACCAGGAGTATCTATTATATTGATTTTAATGTCGTTATAAATAACCGATACATTCTTTGCCAGAATGGTAATTCCTCTTTCACGTTCCAAATCGTTGCTGTCGAGAATCAGCTCCTGCATCTTCTCGTGTTCTTTCATGATGTTACAATAGTAAATCATCTTGTCAACCAATGTCGTTTTACCGTGGTCAACGTGGGCAATAATCGCAATGTTTCTAATCTTCTGCATAGGGTTCAAAAATGAAGGCGCAAAGATAACCTAATAATCCAATCGAAATTGGTTTTACGGTGAGTGAGCTATTAAGTTTTTGTAAATGCTGATCTTTTAACAATTTAGGCACATTAAAATACAAAACGGAGGACTCTTTTTACAGAATTCTCCGTTTCCGAATATACTAAAACTTGTATTTGACTTCCCAAATTCCCAGTTTATGAAGTCAAACCTGTCGAAATTATTTGATTCCTACGCTTATTTTGGTGGGTAATTCCTTATTTTATTAATCACACGAGCTTCTGTGGAATCCTTTTTGATACTTGTTACATCGCCAGCACAATTGGTAAAATAAACATAGTGCCCCATATCCTGAAAACGGTAAACTTTGCAACCATCATGTTCAAACAGGTAATCAACCGCATAAGTTCCATTATTTGAAGGCAGTTGTGTTGAAATTGGCTGATTAATGCCGCATGAATTCAAAAATAAAACGAACAATACTAATCCCGAAAATTTTGTCAACGATTTCATATTTAAGTTTGATTTAAAGGCTATTGACTGCACTACCAACCTGAATATTTTCATAGACTTAATGAAGGCCGATTATTTGTGCCTTCTCCTCAATTCGCGTGCTAAATCTTCAATCCGGTAACCCTTATGACTTAGTAAAACAATAAGGTGATATAACAGATCGGCGCCTTCGTACAGAAAGTTCTCATCGTCGTCGGCCATTGCGCCGATAATGGTTTCAACGGCCTCCTCTCCCACTTTCTGGGCAATTGTGCGGGTTCCTTTCTGAAACAGCGAAGTGGTGTACGAACCTTCAGGCATTTCCTGCTTGCGCTGATCGATAAAATCCTGCAAATATTCAAGGAACTGAAGATCGCTTTCTTCATTTTCTTCACCCCAGCAAGTATCGTCGCC
>CAMDGL010000127.1 GCA_945897845.1 Chitinophaga pinensis
GAGGGTGTCCAAAAAGGGCATCCTCTTTTCATTTGTTCACTTGCGATATTTAGAGGTTGTTTTCTCAGACAACCTCTTTTTTTGTAAAAAAAATACATTATATATTTGTTTATACGATTGATATTTAGTATATTAGATGCATAAACAATAAGATATGCAACCAAAATTCAAACAGTACAATCAAGGACAGGTAGAGCTGTTTCCACAGCGACTGGACGATTATATTGGAGAGAACGATCCGGTTCGACTTGTCAATCAAGTTGTTGATGAACTGGATCTGACGACCTTGATTCAAAGCTATAAGGGAGGCGGCACAAGCAGTTTCTGCCCCAGGATGATGATCAAAGTGTTGTTTTATGCCTACATGCGCAATATCTATTCATGTCGTAAAATTGAGGCTGCCCTTTCAGAGAATGTACACTTCCTGTGGCTTTCCGGTAAACAGTTTCCGGATTTTAGGACGATTAATGATTTTAGAGGCAAGAGATTAAGGAACCAGATTAACAGTATCTTCAGTAAAATAGTTTTAATGTTGGTAGAGCTTGGGTACGTAAGTCTGGATGTTCAGTATATTGATGGGACCAAGATCGAGGCAGCTTCCAACCGTTACACATTTGTCTGGCGCAAATCAGTTGAGAAAAACAAAGTGAAGCTGGAAAACAAAATTCGTCACATCATCAAACAAATTGAAAAAGGAATAAAGGAAGATAACCGGGCCGCAGATGAGACACCTACCCCAATAAATTCCGCTGCACTGAGGGAGAAAATCCATGAGTTAAATGCAGATCAAAAGCGGAGCAGAGAGGAAGAGAAACAAATCAAGGAACTAACCAAACATCAGTCCAAGTTGCAGGAGTACGAGCAGCACCTCGATAAGCTTGACCAGAGAAACAGTTATTCAAAAACGGATCCTGATGCTACCTTCATGCGGATGAAAGAGGACCATATGGGTAATGGACAGTTAAAGCCGGCCTACAATGTCCAGATAAGTACAGAAAATCAGTTTATTACAAATTTTGGCATTTTTCAAAACCCCGGAGACACTTCTACTTTCAATGACTACATGGACTCCTTTGAACAAAAGTATGAACGTCACTCAAAGGAGGTGGTTGCCGACTCAGGTTATGGCAGTGAACAGAACTACGACTACATGGAAGCCAGGGGGATTGAAAACTTTGTAAAATTTACTTATTTCCACAAAGAACAAAACAAATCATTCAAAAATAACCCTTTCCTGACCGATAACCTTTTTTATAATCAACAGGGTAATTTTTATGTCTGTCCGATGGGGCAGAAACTTGAGTTCATTGGCCAATACAAAAGGATTTCAGAACGGGGATATCACAGTGAGTTATCAGTATATCAAGCCAAACGTTGTGAGGGGTGTCCGCTCAGGGGATCCTGCCACAAAGCCCAGGGCAATAAGAGGATAGAAGTAAATTACAATTTGCAAAAACATAAAAACATTGCCAGGACAAACCTTACCTCAGAGAAGGGTTTAATGCACCGAAGCCGAAGACCTATTGAACCGGAGGCGGTCTTTGGTCAAATAAAATCAAACAGGAAGTTCAATCGGTTCCGTTTAAAAGGATTGGAAGGTGTGGCTGTGGAATTTGGATTGATAAGCATTGCTCTAAACCTCTCAAAAATGACAAAAAAGTCAATAAATCAGGCAAAAAAAGGATTAAAAGTAGCAAAATCAACCATTAAAAACCAAATCTTTGACTCTATACTCAATTATAGCCATGAGTGGTCAATGATTTTCAATTAATATCAATTTTCAGCTACTTGTCAATAAAAAAGAGAGGCTGCCTTTTCAGACAGCCTCGGTGGGTGCAATCTTTAGCCATATCCAAAAGAGCAGGTAAGTCGTTCTATGTCTTTCAGGGGGCAGTTGTCCTGCAACTGAAGCTATCTTGTTACAATCGCTGCCTTGATCTATTTGCTTGTACAAAGCAGGACTGGGGTTGCAGACCTGCGCTAACAGGGCGTGTCCAATACCGGCCATTATATCTACAAATTTCTCCCTTTAAATTCCTGCGGTGTTAGCTTAAACTGTGCCTTAAAAACTTTGGTAAAATACTGGTTTGAGGAAAAACCACAGTCGTAAGCGATCGAGGTAATTGTACTTCCCAGATTTTCAGCAATCATTTTCTTGGCTTTCATGAGACGCAATTTATTCAGGTAGTTTACCGGCGTGCAGTTGGTAAGCTGGTAGCAATGCTTCGAAAACTGTGTAACCCCCAAACCGCAATGTCCGGCCATGCTGTTTACGGTCCAGTTTTTTGCCACATCATCTTCGATATTTTTCAGGAAAAGAGAAACACTTCGTTTCGATTCAATCAATTCGCTGTTCAATTCAGGTCTGTCTTTTTTAAGCATTTCAAGCAACAGAATCAGTACTTCGTTGATGTAGACTTTTATACGTGAATCAAAATGTTCCTTTTCGTGAAATTTGGCCATTCGTCCGATTTGTGAAAAACAGTGCTTTATTTCATCATTTACATGCCAGACAGGTTGCTCATTCAAACGTAAAATTCGGGTCAATTCATCCAGATCCTCCTTGCTTAAAATTACCCATTCAGGCCAAACCCACTCCTGATGAGGTTGATAAACTCCCAGATCGATAATTAGCCAATGCAGCTTACAAAGTCCAATGTTGGGGTTTCCCAGTTTGTGCAAAATCCAGGGACGGGTAATGGTCAAGGTGTTTGGAATTAATTCAAACTCCTGATCATTCAGTAAAAAGTTGAGGTTTCCTGTTTCGAGTAAACAAATCTCGATGCCTTCATTCCGGTGCCAATCGAGCCCCCAGTTCTGTATTTTTTCCGAATTCCAGTAGCCAATCGATTTAATGTGATTCAATTCTCCCTCTTTTAACGCATACCCGGGGTATGTTCCACGCGCCAGAACGTGCATTTCAACGTCTCCGGCTTGCCATGCATTTTCCAATGGAGTACACGAATCGGGATAGTAAATTACTTCGTCAATCGACGAATTATTTATTTTATCGTTCATTACCAGACCTTTTATGCTTGCATTATATTTCACTGAAAAATAGTGAAATATTTTAAAAATCTTGAATTCTATCTTTAGTAAAAAATACAACTCAATAGAAGAGGCAAAACACAATGATCAAACATCCCTATATTTTTTCCATAGTGTTCATGTCGTTGATAAGTATTTCAGGTTTAAAATCACATGCGGCAGGTCATCCAATACGGGAAAAGCTAATATCGGAAACGTGTCTCCCTCAACAAAAGGAACTACTTGCCTGGCAGGAAAGCACAGGTACGCTTGCATTAATGAATGAAGATCAAATTGTCTGGAAATTCAATTTCAGCAAAGCAGAAGGGAAACCGTATTTCCATCCACTTTCAACAGTTGATGGGGTGGTTTTAACTGAACTTCGGCCTGTGGATCATCCGTGGCACCGAGGTATCTGGTTTGCCTGGAAATTCTTGAATGGATTGAATTACTGGGAAGAAGATCTAAAAACCGGAAAATCGGAAGGGTGTACCGAAATCAAGTCGGTAAAAACCCGCCAGGCAAAAAACTTTGAAGCTAACATCGAGTTAATTATTGGCTACCATCCGGAAGATCAACCTGATATTCTAAATGAAAAGCGAATTATTCATGTTTCCGCACCCAAATCAGATGGTAGTTATCATATCGATTGGGAAAGTACCTTTACTGTTTTGGCCGATGAAGTTTTGTTCGGCCGCACCCCCTTACCCAACGAACCGGATGGGAAAAGCTGGGGTGGTTATGCCGGATTCTCTGCCCGGTTGAACAATCATTTTCAGGAAGTGGTTGCCCGAAACGAAAAAGGGGAAACCAATATTGCTACCGGAAACCAGTCGCGATGGATGACATTCGAAATGAAGAACAAAGAATCCGAGTTGGCATCCATCACAATTTTCGATCATCCTGAAAATGTCAATTTTCCAAACAAATGGTACATCGCCATCCGTCCGGATACGCCTTTCTATTATTTCAGCCCATCGATTCTTTACGACTCAAAGATGACGCTTAAGAAAGGCAAGCAACTCAATCTTAAATACCGATTGCTTGTCAGCCCAGGCAAACCCGACGCAACAAGTATTCAATTAAACTGGAATGAATTTCAGCATAAATAACCAATAAAAATTTAAACAATGGCCATTAAAGTAGGATGTTTTGCATTAATTAACCCTTTTAGTCCACTCGAATCGCAGTTGGATCAGATAAAAAAATGGGGATTTTCTTGTGCCGATTTAACCGACAATTCGGACGGGGCATGCTTAGGTGTTGAATATGGATTTACCGCTTTGGCAAGCCTCGATGCCAATCCTTTCGACATTAAGCGCATGTTTGAAGCTCGCAGTTTGGCACTTTCGAGTATTTGTGCGCATGCCAATCTGCTCGATCCGGCATCGCCTTCGCGTTACGGTACCGCACAAATCATCAAAGCCGTGAAAATGGCCGGAGCTCTTGGCGTAAAGCATGTGATTACTTCAGAAGGTGATCCCAAAACAGCCTTTGGAAAAAGCCTTACAACTTCGGAAGCGATATTCTCAATTGCCGAAAAACTTTATGAACCACTTCGTTTTGCTGAAGATTATGGTGTCAAAATCCTGATCGAGCCACATGGACACATCTCGGATTCGGTAAAACTGATGGGCGATGTGCTGGACAAATGCAATTCGCCGGCTTTGGGAATAAACCTCGACACCGGAAACCTGTGGCTTGGCGGTGGCGATTCGTTGGAAATGATTGAAAAGATGGGTTCAAAAATAGAACATGTTCACTGGAAAGACCTTCCGGCCGAAATGATTCCATTGCGTGGAACCCAATTCGGTTGTGGCATGTCGCTTACTGCTCTCGGTGATGGCGTTATTGATATTAAAGCTATCTTCAATGCTTTGGTTAAAGCAGGTTTCAATGGCTATACAACGCTGGAAATCGCAGGCGAAGAAGCTGTTCTGAAAAGCTTTGATTTCCTGAAAAAATTAGGCGCAGAATAGTCCGATTTTGAGCTAAGTTAGAAGAAGGATTAAATGTCGTAGTTTCAAATTCTCCAATTTTGGGCAATTTGCCAATAGTTTCGCGCAAAGCCCGCAAAGTTCGCAAAGAAAAAAATACGACATTATCATTTGTGCATTGCTTAGGATAGCAAAAACAAAATTTGAAATCAACAAAATCGAAATAACATGGGAAAAATGAATTCGTCCAGACGGCAGTTTCTGAAAAATGCTGCAATTCTTACCGGGGGAGCAATAGCCGTGCCAACTATTTTATCGCGATGTGCCAAAGGTGCCAACGACCGCATCATGATGGCACATATAGGTGTAGGGGGAATGGGAAGCGCGGCGTTAAAAAGCTGGTTTATGCATCTTGATTCAGCCTATGCAGCTGCAACCTGCGATACCTTTCTCGATCGCCGCACCAAATGGGCACAGTTTGTAGATAATTATTACAAGGAGAAAAGTATAAAAGCTCCGGAATGCAAGGCTTATCTGGATATGGATGAAATTCTGGAACGAAGCGACATTGATGCAGTGAACATAACCACCCCCGATCATTGGCATGTATTGGCTGCCGTCAAAGCTGCGCGTGCCGGGAAACATGTGATGCTGGCCAAGCCGCTGGGCTTGTGTTATGCCGACTTCAAAATACTAGAGAAAGAGCTGAAAGCCAATGATGTTCGTTTCCATTACGGCACGCAACAACGCGCCATTGGCCACATGAAACTGGCCATTGGCATGATTAAGGATGGGAAAATAGGAGAGATTGAACGAGTTGAAGTTTGGGCTCCGGGAAAATTTAATGTTTCTTCACCTCAATGCAACGAGGTTCCTGTTCCTCCCGATTTCGATTACAATAGATGGACCGGTCCTGCTCATCTGCTACCATATTGTCCGGAAAGGGTTACCAACGTTGGTTCCTGGTTTCAGCGTGAATACAGCATTGGCTTCCTGGCTGGCTGGGGAGCACATCCGCTCGATATCATGGTTTGGGGAATCAAGGAGCAACTGACCGGTAAATACACCTGCGAAGGGACCGGCAATTATTGGGAACCTGGCGGTATATATAACAATATTCTCTCCTGGGACCTGAATTATGCCTACGAATCGGGAATGAAAGTTCGGTTTATGAGCGATGATATTGTACAGGAGAAAGATGTTTGGAACTACCGAAAAATGAAAGATACCAATTCAACTACTTTCTTTGGATCGAAAGGATGGATTTCTGTTGGAAGAACATCGGCCGAGTCAAACATTCCTGAGCTTCAGCAGAAACTGGATCAATTTCCCAAAAATGATAAAGGCTGGATCAAGGAAGATAGCTGGAAAATGGGGCAGATGTTTGTCGATGTCGTAAAAGGATCAACACCGGAAACATGTCCGTTGGATGAGGCTATTCTTTCGGATTGTGTCAGCCACATGGGCAATATTGCCATTCGCACCGGACGAAAAATTACCTGGAATCCGCTGGTTGGCGAAGTCGTTGGCGATTCGGAGGCAAACAAATTATTTAGCCGCGATTGGCGCAGCCCATACACTATTTAACTGCCGTTTTTAAAGCCAAATCAATTTTCCAGACCATCTTCTTAATAACGGATGGCACTCCCTGCACGGAGCTTTAGGCCATAATGGACACGCCGGTAAAATTGACCACATTCCGCCATATATAGAGATCAATCATTAATTAAACGATTTTCCCTATAAAAAATTCAAGGGGGTGACTATAATTAATCATTCATAGTCACCCAGTGAATTGGCGCTGTTTTAACAGGTCCTTAATATTGAAAGAAAGAGTTTTCTATTTCCCTCCAAACAGTTTATAAACTTCCGAACC
This sequence comes from Chitinophaga pinensis, assembly GCA_945897845.1. Taxonomy (GTDB): domain Bacteria; phylum Bacteroidota; class Bacteroidia; order Bacteroidales; family Prolixibacteraceae; genus Aquipluma. The sequence goes on from CAMDGL010000127.1 coordinate 6,841, forward strand.
TGCACTTAAAAACGCTCCTGTTCCATATACCTCTGTTTTATCTGGCCGTGCATTTCCGGGAGCAGCACCAATTGGTTGCACATAACCTAACATGCCATCTTCGGTTACGTAACTAACCATGGCATTCCAGCCTTTTACTACTGCCGGCAAATAGGTGTCTTTGTCTAAAATACCGTTATTAATTCCCCATGCCAAACCAGAAATAAAGAAGGATGAACCACTGGTTTCGGGAGTTGGATAGAATTCCTGCCCAAGTAAACTCATTGCCCAATACCCTTCTGGTGTTTGGATTTCCAACAGTTTTTGGGCCATTTTTTTGTAAATTTTAAGGAAATATTTGTATTCTTTACTTTGGGGATTTAACTCAGTAAGAATATTTGCAAGCCCGGCAAATACCCAACCATTTCCCCGAGACCAGAATATTTTAGTTCCATGGTCAAGTTTGCCCATGAAAGTTTCATCTCGATAATATAAGTTTTCTTTTTTGTCGAATAGGAAATCTGTTGTTACCTTGTATTCTTCCATCATAAAGTCCAAGTATTTTTGTTCCCCGGTTAATTTGTACAATTTTGCCCAAACCGGTGGCGACATAAATAAGGCATCGCACCAATTCCAGCGATCATGGTGATATGGGGTTCCAAAGTTCAATACCGATTTTGATGGATGGTACATGATAAACTCAAACTGTTGTTTTGTGGGTTCAATCATTTTTTCATCCCCATATTTTCTGTATAGTTCTATGTACATTTGGCCAACGGTATGATCATCGGCATGGTATTTTCTTAGATGAAGCATCCAACTATTGTCTTGGCCAATTTTTTTCATCCATTCATAATAGGAATCGTCTCCGGCCATTTCAGCCCATTTAACCATTCCAACATACAATGCTCCGTTTGTCCAGTCCAGCTGATGGTGAGGTTTTTCACGACTGTAAATTTCGTTATAATGTTTGATTTGCCAGTCAGCCACTTTTTTCATAACCTGTTTAATTTCGCCAGGTTTAATTTCCTGAGCCTGAATGGATGTTATTGAAAAAAATAATAATGTAATTGCCAAAAAGATTTGAAGGTTTTTCATTGTTTTTAATTTTTATTATGCTGTCATTTTATGTAATTATTGAATTCCATATTTTTAAATTTTTAAATCCCAAAACATTGTTGGCTTATTACTGCTTAAATTCTTTTTTCTCACTTAATTGATGCCGGATTAGGCCATACAGTGAACTTGTTGATCCCAGTAGATATTTTCTGAAATGGTCCGGGCATTACTTTTTTTGGATCAATGGAATTGCCAAAATAGTCTGTGGTAATATCCAGCGGGGTTCCGTCCGGATTCTCCATGAAAACCTGTGGCAAGGGTGTTTTACCTATCATCTTTGAGGTGATGAAGGGATATGAACCTTTAATAGGTAGTTTCCCAAGAATGAAAGATAGGGAGGCAATATCCTGGTTACTTTCAAAAACTAATTCAGACTTCAGGTTATCCACAATGCTTTCTTTACCTTCAAAAGGAAACGCAGGCGAATTATCCAAATATACATTGTTGTTTACCAGGAATCCAGAGGTATTATCTACTTTTTGAGGGATTTTCCTTAAACTGTCACCAATGAAAATGTTGTTGTACCACCTTTCATGTCGCAGTTTGGTTTCGTTGCGACCGGCCAGTTCTGTGGAATGTGGTTTATAATATGGAACAAAAGGCCTGTTCGGTTCTGCCATTAGATAAAATAAGGGGCTCTGGTAAAATAAATTGTGGGCATATATATTTCCATCGGACCAATCCCTGACTCCAGATCTGATAAAAATATTGTTATCCACAATTGTTGGCCCAAAACAGACTTCTGTAAAAACTCCAACAGGCCTGTCAATAATCAGGTTTCCCGTTACACGCGCATTTTGGGAACCCCAATCCAGCCATATTCCCCGTCTACTGTGATTGGTTCCATATATTTTATTGTTTCTTATAATGACATCGATAGGAAAGAGTATTTTAATGTCGGCCTGATTGGGCCCTTGCCATTCATCTCTGTAAACTGTTTCACTGATCTCATTGTTCTCAATGACAGAACCCACGGCTCCGTAACAACCATAAATACCACACTGCCCGCAACGTTTGATTACATTATTTCTGATTATATGAAAGCCAAAAGTTCCATATGGCGGAATGTTATCTCCACCCTTCGCGAGGGTGCGGGAAAAGAACACCTCGTTGGTGACTCCCATAGAGATCCCGTTGTTACGCGAATTGGTAATGGTGCAGTTTTGGATAACCCAGCCATACCCATACTTCATGCCGATGGCGCCTTCTTCCAGCCTGTAGATATCACTCCATTGCGAAGCCGTATGACGGATGTCAAAGCCATCGATAACGATGTATTTAAGTCCGGAAATCTCAGGGAAAATGGCGGTAGCACGTACATTGATTTCGGTAAGACCTTTATTTGGATTGGTGTTCAAAAAATTGGCCCGTATGAGCGTTTTCCCATTTTCCTGTGTTGTCATCCAGGAATTCACACGCTCTTTGCAGTCCGCAATGGAAAAAACCTCATAAAAAGCATCGCCATTGTAATATACATCGCCTAAATGGTATTTATTTATGGTATCTCTGATTCCTGACCTATTTAGCCAGGCGCCGGATACATTCGTAGTATATGGGTTAAACTTTTCAACCATTGCGTTATCGATGGTAGCCAACCAAAGTCCGTTACCCTCCTTGATCCAGCTGGAAACCTGCTCTGACCCTCGAATCGAAACAACTTCACCAGGCGCAGCAAGATAGGTAATGGGTTTATCCTTGGTGCCGCTGCGGGGAGGCTTAACCTCTTCGCGGTAAATGCCAGCTTTTACCAGAATGGTATCCCCGGCCTGAGCCAGGTAAGCACCAGCTTGTATGGTTTTAAGCGGTTGAGAAAAGGTTCCGGGATTGGTGTCTTTGGCACCTGTCATCTGATTATTGACCACGATGGTTTTGGCACTGAGAGAGGAGAAAATTCCTGTTATTAAAAGACAAAAAATTGCCTTTTTTAATTCTCGGTAATAATTATCCATTCGATGATCACTTGTAACAAAATCACATGCCATATATGCAATTCCCTTCTCCCGCAATGCCCTGCGAATTTTGGCAGTGCTTTCAATATTATCAAAATTGTCAGTGTACATTGTGTAGCCAGGTAAGTTTAAAAATTAAA
>CAMDGL010000128.1 GCA_945897845.1 Chitinophaga pinensis
AATTGCAACATCGCGGTATTTCGGGTCGCCTGTCTCTTTCGATGCCCAAAACAACATTTCAAGGTTCATCATATTGTCGATAATCACCGGGAACTGCCATTGTTTTGCCCAGTCCCACGATTTGATACTTCCGATCGTGGAATCAAATCGCGTAATCAGGGATTCGGATGCTTCGATTACGACCTTTTTATAATCTTCGTTTTTAGTAATCCGGTATGCATTGCCATAACTGCAAAAGACCATGAACCCAAGATCGTGTGAATTTTTCCGGTACTGAACCCCTTCCAGTTTCAAAGTATTTTCGGTAGCAATTTTTTCCCATTTCCGGTCGCCGGTCAATTCGTACATGTACCAGTAACTTCCGGCGGGAAAACCACAACACCAGTCTTTTTGGGTTATCATGTCATATTTTCCATTCCCGAAAGAACGGGGAACCATTGTGTCGTTGGCCGAATTAGTTACCAAATAATCGAGTTGCTGAGAGAGGTGGTTGACGAGTTTGTCTTTTTGTTCAAAGAGACTTTTTTTGGAGCAAGCTCCTAAGATCATTAACAGGAAAATAAAAATGCTGAAATTTTTCATTCGGAATAGTTTTTAGGATTTTATTCAGGATATTTATTCGTAATATTTCAGCAAATATAAGAGTAATTTATAAAATGCGCAATCGATTGCACTTTTATTTTATAATTGATGGACAAAAAAAGAAATTATTAGCATATTTGCATAACATTAGAGTATAGCCATGATCAAAAATTCAGAACCTACCATTCACGATATTGCCAGAGAACTGAAAATTTCAGCTTCAACAGTTTCCAGAGCGTTAAACGACAATCCGCGTATCAGCCTGAAAACAAAGGAGAAAATAAAAGCAATTGCGCTTTCAATGGGCTACCGTCCAAATACGCTGGCCTCCAACCTCCGGAACAAAAAATCGAATACAATCGGTATCGTAGTTCCACTTATCAACCGGTATTTCTTTTCCTCCGTAATTAGCGGTGCTGAGGATGTGGCTTTTAAAGCCGGGTACAATGTCGTAATCTCTCAATCGAACGACCTTGCCGCCAAAGAAATCAGCATTGTCCAGTCAATGTTTTCGAACCGGGTCGATGGATTGATCATTTCGATTGCTATGCAAACCAACACATTTGAGCACCTGAAAATCTTCAGAAAAAAGAATATTCCGCTCGTGTTTTTCGACCGTGCAGTTCCTGAAATTGAAACGGATAAAATAGTAGTGGACGATTTTGCCGGCGGTTTCCGTGTAACCCAACATCTAATTGATCAGGGTTATCAACGAATTGCACATTTGGCCGGAACCCAAAATCTGATGACTTATTTTGACCGAAAAAACGGTTACATCGAAGCCCTCCGGAAAAATGGAATTCCTTTTGATGAATCACTGGTTATTATTAATTCATTAACAAGCGAAGAAGGCATCACTGCTGTTCAGCAATTGATGGCACTGAAAAATCCACCCGATGCTATTTTCTGCGGAAATGACACCACCGCCCTTAGCGCAATGATTTATTTGCGCGACAAGGGAATCAGGATACCTCTGGATATTGGCATTGTAGGATTTAGCAACGAGCCGTTTTCAAAAGTTGTTTCACCTTCCATTACAACCATCGCTCAGCCGGGTTTTCAAATGGGTCAAAAAGCTGCGGAATCAATTATCAGACAAATTGAAACAAAAGAAAGAACCTTTCAGACAATTGTTTTACCCACTGAATTAATCATCAGGGAATCGTCAAGCCGCAGGAGTTTTCAGTGATCAGTCACAGTTTCTTCAACCGGAATTCTTCGTATTTTGAAATTAAGATAAGCGACCAAAATACTCATGAACGGGCTGATAATATTGAAGAAACAATAAGGCAGGTAAGTCCAGGTATCCACGCCCAAAACCCTTGATTGTGTTGCGCCACAGGTATTCCACGGAATCAGCACCGAAGTCACTGTTCCGGCATCTTCAAGCGTACGGCTTAGCAATTCTGGAGCATAACCTTTATCCTTGTATGATTTTCGGAACATCCGGCCAGGCACAACAATAGAGATGTATTGATCGGAAGCGGTTGTATTAAAAAAAACACAAGTCACAACAGTGGAAGCTACCAACGATCCGGTCGATTTTGCCCTGTTAATAATTGGTTGTATAATCCTCATTAAAAGTCCGCCGGCTTCCATTATCCCTCCGAAAACCATCGCAGAAATGATCAGCCAGATCGTGTCCAACATTCCGCGCATACCGCCGGTGTGAAGCAATTCATTTACATTTTCATCGGGGGTGACCAATTTCACATCACCCAACATTGCTTGCATGAAACCAATGTACGATGCCTCTGCATAAGTCAAACCTTTTCCTGCCACTTCATTAATAATTTCAGGCTGGAAAATAATAGCAAAAAGTCCACCCAACAATGTACCTAACATTAACGAAGGTATCGGTGGAACTTTCATAATGATGATCACAAACAGGATGACCGGAACCAAAAACAATAGCGGCGTAGTATTGAATGAACCTTCAATTGCCGATTTTACACCGGCAATATCTAAAACTGCCCCGTTGAAATCGTATTGAAAACCGATAATCAAAAATATGGCCATCGTAATAAGATAAGTCGGCGTAGTTGTAATTACCATGTACCTTATGTGCGTGAACAAATCAGTTCCGGCCATTGCCGGTGCAAGGTTTGTGGTGTCGCTCAGCGGCGACATTTTATCGCCAAAATATGCGCCGCTGATAATTGCCCCCGCAACCACTGCTTCACTCATTCCCAGGGCTTTTCCGATTCCAAGCAGGGCCACTCCAATCGTGGCGACAGTGCTCCACGAACTACCTGTAACCAATGAAATCATTGAACTTACAATGAGTGCAGTAAATAAAAACATGGATGGATTAATGATCTCCAGTCCGTAATAAATCATGGCAGGCACAATTCCGCTGATCATCCAGGTACCGGCCAGCGAGCCAATCAGCAGTAAAATTAGCATCGACGGCATGGCAGAACCAATTGTAATTACAATTTTTTCGCTGATTACAGCCCATTTCATTCCTTTTCTGATGACTATTACTGCAGCAATAGTGGCAGCCAGTAACAGTGCAATCTGATTGGATCCGGCAAGCGTATCTTCAAACAAAAAAACATTGGCTGTAAGCATCGCTATCAGGAAAATAATCGGAAGCAAAGCTTCAAAAAAAGAGGGATCCTTTCTCATTCGAAATGGGCTTTTCTGAACAACATAAACATGCGAATTCAATTCAGATATTTTATTCTGAGGTTAAAGAAAGGAAATAAAAAACATTTTTTTTTACTTGGAGGGTTACCTTTTCACTGTTTTAGGAATAAAGAGAAGTATGTAATGAAAAGTTCAGCAAAACAATTACCTATATTTTAATCTCAAATGAAGAACAAAGAATTGAAAATTATCAAGCTACTCATCTTATTTATGGCAGTTATTCAGATTTCAGTTTCTGCCCAGGCACCTAAATATTTTATTATCTCCGGGAAAGTACTTTCCGAAACAGAAACATCAGAAAACATTACTGTTCAGATAATTAAAAACAACAAACCTGCAATTGCATCACAAATACCGACTCACGGCAGGTTCCGGTTCGAACTCGAATACAATACTGAATACCAGTTAACTTTCATACAGAACGACCACATTTCAAAAACCATTGTTGTAAATACTGAAATCCCTTCAGAAGTTATGCAGAGAGAGAATAATTTTTCTCATTTTCTGATGGCCGTCAAACTCGAAAAATCAACCTGCGAGGCTGAAAACATAATCACCCTTAATTCAATTCAACACATCACCTATTCGCCGGAAAATGACAGTTTTGCCAGGATACCAACCATCTTCGACTTAGAATATGTCGAGCAAAATACAATGACCGCAAGACAAACAATGAAATTAAGCGACAGCAAATCGAAATTACAGACCTACCACATCTTTTGATTTCAGGGTAATTAATAAATTTAATTTCCATCATTCATACTTTTAGTTAATTTTACGGAGTTGTACTTTTTAAAGGTGCAATTTATTCTGTATAGAAACGAAACACGTATGCAAAAGATTGGTCGGTTAGGGGTGTTCATTTTTATGATCTTCATGCTTTTGTTTCAGTTAACATCTACTGGACAAAATAAGAAATACTTTATCATTACCGGTAAAATTGTTCCTGAAGTTGTTACAACCGAAAGTGGCATTATTGAGATGTCAAAAAGCGGTGCCCCAATAACCAAAATTGCAATTCCAAAAAATGGCCGCTTCAGATTAGAACTTGAGTATTTTAATGAATACACCCTGACTTTTATTTTACCTGAACATTTCAGTAAAACAATTATCGTTTCCACCGAAATTCCGCAGGAAGTATGGCAACGCGACAACGACTTTCCCCCATTCCCAATGGTTGTGCAGCTTTTCAAGGAGATCGAGGGAATTGACAAAAGCTTCACTTTAAAAGCTTCAGGAAAAATATTCTACGGAAAACAAACAGACAATTTCGAAAAGGAAAGCTATTTTTCGGACGTACAAATGGCTGAACAAATTGAATCGGCCAAATCGCAAACATTACAGGTCGCTAAAGAATCACAAACTATCACAAAGCAGGAAGCGTTGGATTTGGTTGTTAAACAGAAAAATTTCGACCAATTAATCAAGGACGCTGATGTGCTTTATCAGCGCGGAGAATATCAGATGGCACTCTTAAAATATCTGGAAGCTAAACAACTTTTTCCTGAAAAAGCATACGCCAACGATCGGATAGCAGAACTTCAGGATTTGGTAAAAGCGCTGGAAATTACAGAAAAACAAAAAGCTGAACTGGATCGAAAATACAAGGATGCCATTGTCAGGGCAAATGGTTTTTTCGAACGGAAAACGTACACCGAAGCACGCCCAGTTTACGAAGAAGCGCTACAATACAAGCCCGGCGATGTTTTTGCAAATGGCCGGATTCAGGAAATCGACCAACTGCTGGCGCTGCTCGAAAAGCAAAAACAATTCAACGACCTGATTGCACAGGCCGACAACAGCTACAAATCAAAAAATTACGATCAGGCAATTACCTTGTATAATCAGGCAAAACTGCTAGTTCCAGAAAAAGAATATCCGCAAACTCAGCTCAACCTGATCAATCAGGAAAAAGAACAATTGGCTAAAATTGAACAACTTGAAAAAGAATTTAACCAAAATATTCAAAATGGTGATAACCTTGCAAGGCAAAAAGATTTGCTTCAGGCCATGGACGGATATAAAAAAGCGCTTGCATTAAAACCCGATAGTAAACTAGCCAGCGATAAAATTATAGAAATTGAAAATGCAATTGCCGCCGTCGAATCGGATAAAAAATACCAGGAAACCATACAAATGGCAGATCAGGCATTGGCAGCAAACGACCTTCAGCAGGCAAAACTATATTATCAGAATGCTCTAAAAGTAAAAGCTTTGGAAGCTTATCCGAAAGAAAAACTTGCTTTTATAACTGAATCAGAAACCAATGAAACCAGATTTATTGAACTTTTGGCCAATGCTGAAAAAGCAGTTTCAAGCCAAAAATATGATGAATCAGCTGATTTACTGAATGATGCCATGAAAATAAAACCAAAGGATGCTTCGGTACAAAAACGCATCGATGAAATTCAGGGCATGAAAAAACAGCAGGTTGCCCAGGAAAAATTCGAAGCAGCAATACAGAGTGGCGATCAGCAAAAAGAACAGCGAAGTTACGACCGTGCGATCAATTTCTACCGCGATGCACTAAAACTATTGCCCAACAACGAAATTGCACTTGGTAAAATTTCAGAAACAGAACAACAGCTGGCCAAAGAAAAGCAAGTCAAACAAACCGAAGAAAATTACCTTTCGGTCATCTCGAAAGCGGACAAATCTTTCAATTCTGAAGATTATACCGATGGCCGAAAACTGTATTCTGAAGCGTTGGCAATCAAACCAAACGAAGCTTATCCGAGCGAACAAATCGGCAAAATTGATGGAATTCTGGCTGAAAAAGCCAAATTGGATAAAATCGAAAGTGATTTTTTGGCTTTGGTTGAAAAAGGTGACACTTTCTTTGCACAAAGAGAGTATGAATCGGCCCGAACCAGTTTTTCAAGTGCGCTGGAAATAAAACCAAATTCTGCGGATGTAAAAACGAAGATTAAGAACATCGACAATATTCTGCAAAAACTGGCTGATGACAAAAGAAAAGAAGAAGAACGCTTGCTGGCTTTGACTGCTGCGAACGATCTGGCGTTCGGCCAGGCAATGGCCAGTGCCGACAAAGCATACGACGCAAAGGATTTTAACACTGCAAAAACGGGTTACGAAAAAGCGCTCTCGATAAAATTGTCCGATCCGGTTGCAAAACAAAAATTGGGACAAACCGAAGCACAAATTGCACAACTGGCAAAAATGACCCAGGCATACAACACCGCGATCACAGCTGCCAACAAATTTGTTGGCGACAAACTTTATCAGGACGCAAAAGATAAATATCTTGAAGCCCTGAAGTATCTTCCCGATTCGGAGTATCCGAAACAACAGATCGTAAAACTGGACGAATTGCTGGCTCAGGCCGAGGCTGAACGTCAGAAGGAAGAATTGTATACTACAAACATCAAAGAAGCTGAAACCTTGTTCAGAAACAAGGAATATGCAGGCGCACGTGTTTTATTTGTCAAATCGAATGAAATCAAACCTGCAGAAAAGCTGCCAATCGACCGGATTCAGGAAATTGACAAATTATTGGCTGAACTTGCACGTGTTGAAGCCAGGAACAAAGCTACTGAATTGGGCTATCAGGAAACAATTAAACGCGCAGATCAGGCATTGTCCGCCAAAGAATATTCGTCGGCCCGCTTATTTTATGGCGAGGCACTTTCGATCAAACCAACAGAGCAATATGCGAAAGACAAAATTGCAGAAATCGATCAGATCATGGCCGATCTGAAAATTCAGCAATACAATCAGGCTATTGCAGCAGGCGATCTGGCTTTTAAATCAGATCAACTCGACGAAGCAACCAGCCAGTACAATCAGGCGCTTGTTGTAAAAACCAACGATCAATATGCAAAAAACCAGCTTGCTGAAATTGCAAAGAGAAGAACTTCGCTTCAGGATGAACAACTAAGGCTTAAAAAATTGAACGAGCAATATGCCAGCCTGATGGCAGCTGCCATTACTGATTTCAGGAACAAAGAGTACCAAAGCGCCAAAGGAAAATACCAAAGTGCGCTGGCCTTGAAACCGGATGAAACATTGCCAAAGGAGCAGATTGCTAAAATTGATGTATTGTTGCAGGAATTACTCACTGCTGAAGAAACCAACCGTTTCTATACAGAAAAAGTGAAGGCGGGACAGGAAGCTTTCCGCCAGAATAAGTTAAAAGAATCCCGTGACGCTTTCCTAATAGCCCGCGATTTAAAACCATCGGAACCGCTTCCACCTATCCGGATTGCGGAAATTAACACCATGATTGCGCAACAGGAAGAAACAGCCCGGCTTGCCGCTTTGGAAGCAGCGCAACGACTGGCAAAAGAAAAAGCCGACAGGGAACAGTACGAAAAAGAACTTGCAATTGCGGATAAGGCATTCGCCGGAAAAGAATACAAAGCAGCACGAACTTATTACACCAATGCACTCAGTGTACTGCCCAACGAAAATTACCCGAAAGACCAAATCGGTAAAATCGACGAGTTGATTGCCAAACAAATAGAAATAAGCTCATTGGAACAACAGAAAACAATGAGGGATTCACTGATGAAAATAAGGGATGAAGCATTTAACAGGGCCATCGCTTCAGCAAGAGAAATGGAACAGGCGAAACAATACCAGGTTGCCATTCAAAGATACAATGAAGCCATCAGTATCAATCCGGGCGAAAGAAACAATGTTCAGAAAATGCTTGCTGCACTTGAAGATCAGCTTAGGTTAATGGACCGTCAGGATAAGCAATACCAACAGGCAATTGCAAAAGCAGATCAATTGTTTGGCGCGTCGAAACTGGAAGACGCGATTGACGAATACCGGATTGCATCAGGAATCAAACCACTGGAAGAATATCCGAAGAAGCAAATTGTTGACATCCAAAATATCGTTAATCAACGGAATACGGCCTACGATCTCGCCATCAAAAATGGAGACAGTGCTTTCAATAAATCTGACTGGCAAAATTCAAAAGCGGCATACACCGAAGCTTTGCTTGTAAAACCAAACGAACTTTATCCTGAAAAACGTTTAAAAGAAATCGATCAGAAAATAGTTGAAGAAAAACTTGCAGGGATCAACAGTTCCGCTGCAAATGTTGCCTATAGCGAAGCTGTTGCCAAAGGCGAGAAAGCATTGCTCGAAAATCAGCTTTCAACTGCAAAAATGCAGTTCAATGTTGCGCATTCGTTAAAACCGGAAGAAACAATGCCACCACAACGGATCAAAGAAATTGATGCGTTGATCGAGCAAAGGAACAAAGAACGTCTTGCTCAGGCACAGCGCGATATCGACGAAAAATACCGCCAGTCGATCTCTGTTGCCGACAATGCTTTCAGGGAAAAAACTTATACCATTGCAAGATTGCGTTATCAGGAGGCTCAGTTAATTAAACCTGACGAAACCTATCCGAAAAATCAGATTACGTTGATTGACAAACTGCTAAAAGAAGCAAAACCGGTTGAAACGTATGCTTTCAATTTGCCCGAAATGCAAACTTCTGCACCGGTATCAGCCAATGTAACAAAGCCGGCTGAATCGGCACAGGCAACCGAAGCACGTGCACAGTCGTACAAAACAGTTGACAATTACGATGAGGCTGTTCGCAAAGCTGACGAATCATTTGGCATCAAAGATTATACGGTTGCCCGTTTTTACTATTACAAGGCCAGCGATTTAAAGCCAAAAGAAGCATATCCGATCAATCAGATCGAACTGATCCGAAAATTGGTTGATTCGGAATTGTCAACAGTTGATCGCTCAGGTTACGATCAGGCAATTGCCCAGGCTGATGATGCTTTCAGTAAAAAGAACTATTCAATTGCAAAATTCTTTTATTACAAAGCCCTCGATATTAAATCATGGGAAAAATACCCGAAAGACCGGATTGCTGAAATCATGGCGCTGACCAATTCATTGCTTTCTGAAAAAGAAGAAAAAGATTACCGCGATTTGATCGCCAAAGCCGATGAAGCTTATTTCAACAAAGACATTGCAATCGCCCGCTTTTATTACAACAAAGCCATTGCTATGAAATCGGATGAAAACTATCCGCGTATAAAACTCAGGGATATCCAGAAATTGATTGACCAGGATCGCAACGACCAGAAAAATATTGAATACAACAAACTGATTGAACTCGCTGACCAGGCGTTGCAGTTCGAGAATTTCAGCATTGCACGTTTTAACTATAACCGTGCGCTGAACATGAAACCAGAGGAAAAATATCCGAAAGACCAACTGAAACGCATAAGAGAAGCATTGGAAAAACAAAATAATTAATCCTGATATTGAGCAGGTGACTTAAAGTCACCTGCTCAATAATTTGAGTCACCTGCTCAATAAAAACAACAAAAACTTGGAACTAAAAATAAAAGATCAGCTAATCAGATTGTTCGAATCGCATTTCAGCGAAGAGGTAAGTTTCTTCGAACAATTGCCGGTTTCGGGTTCGTACCGCGAATATGCCAGGATGAAAAGTGCCAGCCATCAGGTAATCGGCGCGCACAATCAGGATGTTAAAGAAAATGTGGCATTTCTCGAATTCTCGGCACATTTCCGTAACAAGGAAATTCCGGTTCCGCATATTTATGCTGTCAGTCCCGACCAAAGAAGTTATCTTCAGGAAGATCTGGGAAATACGACCTTGTTCGATTTCCTAACCAAAATCCGTGAAACGGAAGGATTTTCAGGAAAAATAGTTGCAGAATATAAAAAAGTATTGCGGCAGCTTCCACGCATTCAGCTGGTTGCCGGAAAAGACATTGATTACAGCGTTTGCTACCCTCGCGAAGCCTTCGACAAACA
>CAMDGL010000129.1 GCA_945897845.1 Chitinophaga pinensis
GAATAATTTGCTGCTGTCCGGAAATCAGTCTTTTCAAGATTGCTTTCATGAAAAACTGTTCGCGATAAATCGCAATTTGCAAATACGGCCATCGACAAATCGACCCCGGTAAAGTCAACTTCTCTCAGCGAACAGTCGGTGAATTTTGCTTTCTTCATTTTTTTCCTGAAGAACGATGCATAATCGAGCACACATTTCTGAAAGCTGGCAGCAAAGAGAAAATCAGAACAATGGTCAAAATTAATTCCAAGCAGTTTGCAATCCGCAAAATGAACATCTTTCAAGCCGGAACCGCTCAATTTAGCCAGTGCAAAATTACAACTTTCGAAGCGGCAGTTTATAAAATCGTTTTCAAAAAGAACACAGTTTGAGAAATCACAGTTCAGGAAAGTACAACTGTCAAATTCAGTATTCGAAATCCTTTTGCCTGAATAACTGATGTTCGTATAATTCTCCTTGTCGTGTATTTCTTTCATCGATCAACTTTGAACTATTTATTTACGCGGTATGTCTGATCGTTTTTTTCGAAGAATGCCACGATTTGCTCAGCCGCAGCCACACCGGCGTTTACATTGGCCTCAGAAGTTTCGGCACCTTGTTTTTTTGGCGTTGAATAGTACCGAAGCTGAAATTTTTCGGCCAATTCCTCATGACAGGATGGAACAATATCACTAATGTATTTAAAATCGGAACGTTCTTCCAACATCTTCTTCAAGCCTTCTTCATCAATCACTTCTTTTCGGGCCGTATTTACCAGCGTCGCTCCTTTCGGCATTCTGTTCATCAGTTCAAAATTCACTGAATTCTTTGTTTTTTCGTTCGAAGGAATATGTAAAGACAAATAATCGCTCTTGCTGAATAATTCTTCGATCGACTGAACAACGCCAACGTCATAAGGATCCATACTTACTTTCGTAATGCAAGGATCTAGTGCAATTACCTTCATGCCAAAACCTTGTGCAATCCGTGCAACTCGTCTGCCAATATTTCCGCAACCGTAAACTCCAACTGTTTTTCCTTTTAACTCAGAGCCAGGTCCTCCTTTGAAATTACTGCGCGCCATGAAAATCATCATCCCAATGGCAAGTTCGGCAACGGCATTGGAGTTTTGTCCGGGTGTATTCATTGCAACAACGCCCTTTTCAGTACAAGTGGCTAAATCCAGATTGTCGAATCCTGCGCCAGCCCTTACGACAATTTTCAATTCATTGGCTGAGTCAAGCAATTCACGGTCAACAATATCACTTCTGACAATGATCGCATGAACATCTTTCACGGCATCCAACAATTCCGATTTGGAAGTATATTTTTCAAGCAAGCTTATTTCATAACCTGCATTTGCAAGTACTCCCTTTATTTGTTCCATTGCCGCAGGAGCAAACGGTTTTTCAGTAGCTATTAATGCCCTTTTCATAGTTTAGTTTTTCCCTTATAAAAAGAAAAGCAGAACCCCCATTCTGCTTTTCCTTTCGATTTATTTAAGCTTTGTTTTTTCAAATTCCTTCATCGCATCAACCAGTGCAATTACGCTTTCTTTCGGCAGCGCGTTGTAAGTTGAGGCACGATATCCACCAACAGAGCGGTGACCTTCAAGTCCCAACATTCCCAATGATTTGGCATAGGTAAGAAATTCAGGTTCCCATTCTTTGTATTCGTCATTCATTACGAAACAAATATTCATCAATGAACGATCGTTTACATCCGGAATATTTCCTTTAAACAGTTTGTTGCGGTCGATTTCATCATAAAGAATTCCTGCCTTTTCAATGTTCATTTTTTCCATCACCTTAACGCCGCCTAATTCTTTCAGCCATTTCAAGGTTTGAAGAGCTGCGAAAACAGGCACTACAGGAGGTGTGTTGAACATCGATTCGTTTTCGATGTGGGTGCGGTAATTCAAAATTGTTGGGATTTTGCGGGTTACTTTACCCAAAGCATCTTCTTTCACAATAACAAAAGTAACACCGGCAGGAGCAAGATTTTTCTGGGCCCCGCCATAAATGATGGCATATTTTGAAACATCAATCGGACGGCTGAAGATGTCGGACGACATATCGGCAACCAATGGAACTTTGCAATCAATATCATAGCGCATTTCGGTTCCGTAGATGGTATTGTTGGTTGTAATGTGAAAATAATCAACATCTTCAGGAATTGCATAACCTTTTGGTATGTGATTATAGGTACTTGCTTTCGAAGAAGCGACTTCGACAACTTCACCAAAAAATTTGGCTTCTTTTTGAGCTTTGTCAGCCCATGTTCCAGTGTTTAAATAGGCTGCCTTTTTCTCAAGCATGTTGTATGGAACCATCATAAACTGAGTACTGGCGCCACCTCCGAGGAATAAAACATGGTAACCTGCAGGGATGTCAAGCAATTCCTTAAAAAGTTGTTGTGCTTCGTTGTTTACGGCAACGAATTCTTTACTACGGTGCGAAACTTCCATCAGTGAAAGACCCGTTCCGGCAAAATCGATCAATGCTTCGGCTGTGTTTTTAATAGTGTACTGCGGCAAAATTGAGGGACCCGCATAAAAATTATGCTTCTTCATAAGGTTATATATTATGGGTTAAAAACTATTTACAATCTGTTTTATTGCAAATAATCGCTTTCAAAATAAACGATTATCTGGCTATCGATATCTGAGATAAATCAGACTTGGATTAACTAAAACCAGTTATAAAACATTCAATTAATGTGCTTCAAAATTCGAATAAAAAATCGAGGCAACCATCCTGAAACTGGTTATTTTTTGCTTTTTTTTCAATTTCAGTGTTTCCACACTCCGTAATTTGACGTTCGTATAAATTAAAACCTAACTGAACAATTGATTCTTTTCTCAGCTTTCTGTCTTCGTTCCTGAAATATCAATCAGGCGATCATCCTGAAATGCTGGAATGGTGCGGGTCTGATCGGCAGTCAGGCAATATTCAATGCTATCGTCCATTCCTTTGGAAGCCAACCGTCCTTTTTGAGCGGCTTTCTGAATGTACCCGTGCAAATCATTTTTCGCGATGCTCCATAAATCGAGCGAAGCGGTAACTGCATCACAAACGGTTTCGAATTTTCCTGAATTCATTAGCCTTTCTGAAAGTGCACCGGCAAAAACCGTGTCTTCCAAACTGAAGCGGTCTTTCCACGAAGCACAAAATATAAGTACAGGCGAATCCTGTTCAATCAGCCAATCGGCCAAAGATGAAATATTCAGGAATGAACCGATTAGAAGGGCTTTTGAATGGCTGGCCATGTGAATGCATCGTGTCCCGTTGGTGGTGGAATACACTATTTCTTTGCCTTTCACTATTTCAGGAGTAAAATTAAAAGGGGAATTTCCGAAATCGGCAAAGTCGAGCACGTAACCGTCACGCTCCGAAGCAACCATGTAACCCTGACGCTTCATTTCACGCGCTTCTTCGACGGTTGAAACGGGTATAATTGCTTTTACTCCGTTGTGAATGGCCGCGCATATCGAAGAAGTTGCCCGTAAAATATCGACAATCACTACTAAATTATTGTCATCGGCATGTTTGTCGTAGATTGCGGGGGACAAACAAACCTCCAGCCGATTTTTTGGTTTTTCCATTTTCATGTAAAAGCCACAAAGATAAAGAAAGTCGCCAATCGGACGCGATTTAACGAAACAGAAAATTGTATTTAAGGAATTGTTAATTTATACCGGATTAATAAATGGCATCTTGACGATTTTGGCTTTCAACATTTTACCGCGCACACTTAAATATACTTCGGTGCCGATGGCAGAATATGCTTTGTTGACATATCCCATTCCGATGCCTTTGTTCAGTATCGGCGACATGGTTCCTGAAGTAACGCGGCCAATCACATTTCCATCCTGATCGGTCAATTCGTAATCATGGCGGGGAATTCCGCGGTCGATCATTTCAAATCCGCGAAGTTTGCGATCCACACCTTCCTGCTTTTGCATTAGCAGAAAATCTTTGTCGATAAATTGATGACCGTTGAATTTGGTAATCCAGCTCAGTCCGGCTTCGATGGGCGAAGTAGTGTCGTCAATATCGTTTCCATACAAACAAAAGCCCATTTCGAGGCGCAATGTATCGCGGGCTGCCAGCCCAATTGGCTTGATGCCGAATTCAGCTCCGGCTTCAAAAATCTTGTTCCAAAGCTGTTCAGCAAATTCATTTCTGAAATACAATTCGAAACCGCCGGAACCGGTATAACCAGTAGCCGAGATAATTACATCGTCAACGCCGCCGATTGATCCGGTAACGAAGGTGTAATATTTTATTTCGGACAAATTGATATCGGTTAACTTCTGCAATGTGGCTGCTGCTTTTGGTCCCTGAATAGCCAGCTGGCTAATGGAATCAGAAGCATTTTCGAGAATGGCACCGTTCGTGTTTTGAGAAACAACCCAGTTCCAGTCTTTTTCGATGTTGGCTGCATTTACAACAAGCAGATACTTTTCAGGAGCATAATAATATACCAGCAAATCGTCAACAATTCCGCCTTTCCCGTTTGGGAAGCAGGAATACTGTGCCTGACCAAGAGCAAGTTTTGAAACATCGTTCGTGGTTACCCGCTGAACAAGTTCCAGCGCTTCAGGTCCTTTCACCCAAAACTCACCCATGTGCGAAACATCAAATACTCCGACAGCTTCGCGAACAGTCATGTGTTCGTCTTTGATTCCTGAATATTCGATTGGCATTTCAAAACCGGCAAACTCCAACATTTTGGCGCCGAGTTGTTTGTGTATCCGATTAAAGGCTGTTACTTGCATAAAAATGTTTTCAGTTTTTGAATGGAACAAAAATAGATGATTCCAGCTATTTAAAGCATGAAAATTATCATTTGGCAAAGATATTTGTTTTTATCGCAACAGTTTGCAATCATAGTTTCGAATAATTATTTTCCGTAATATTGCATCTGAACAGACCAACTTAAAAACAAACAACAATGGCTTATCCACGATATACAAATTTAGATTATCTGAAAGAAATTACAGGCGACGAACCTGAAGTTACGAAAGAATTTATTCAGATGTTCTTCGACCAGTTGCCTGAATTCAGGGATGGAATGAATAAATATTTAACTGAAAAGAAATGGAAAGAACTGGGTGAAATTGCCCATAAAGCCAAATCATCGGTTATGACTTTCGGTATGAATGACCTTGGGTTACGACTGAAAGATTTGCAGTTGAAAACCCAAAAACTGGAAGATATTGAGAGCTTTCCGAAATATGTTGAAGAATTTTTAAAAACCATGGACGAGGCTGAAATTGAACTAAAAGACGACATGAGTAAACTTTAAACGTCCCGAATTACACAACTAAAACCCACAAACTCTTTGAAAATAAGAGTTTGTGGGTTTTGTCTATTATTGGGTGCGGAAGTTTTCAAATTCCGTTAAAAAAATGCGATTGAAAATCGTATCACCGATTCTAATTCCAAAATTTTTCAACTAATTTAACAGTCTTAATACAACTAACCAAACAAAACCAACCATGCGATTACATCTTTGGAGTATCCTGCTCACAATTCTGGCTTTTTCTGCCAATGCGCAACCAACCCAATTGGTTCCCACCGAAAAAATCAATCCTGAATTATTGACCAACCACTGGAAAGCGCAGTGGATCACTCATCCAACTGAATCAGTGCTCGATTACGGTGTTTTTCATTTCAGGAAAAGCATTGAACTGGCTTCGATTCCTTCGGAATTTATCATTCATGTTTCAGCCGATAACCGATATCGCCTGTTTGTGAACGGGCAAGCCGTTTGTTTTGGCCCGGCACGCGGCGATCTGGCACATTGGTTTTACGAAAGTATCGATATTTCAAAATTCCTGAAACCCGGAAAGAACCTGCTGGCTGCCATCGTCTGGAATTTTGGCGACAATAAACCATGGGCACAGTTCACCCTTAAAACGGCACTGATTGTTCAGGGAAATTCGGCTGCGGAACAAATCGCAAATACCGATGCCACCTGGAAAGTCGTCAAAAATAAATCCTATTTACCTGCTTCTGCAGATGCCAAAGAAACACTCGGGCAATTCATTGTGGTTGGCCCAACTGATCGGCTCGATGCTGCCCAATATCCGTGGAATTGGGAAAAATCAACTTTTAATGATCAAGACTGGGAAAAGGCAAAAACGATAGATGTTGGCCATCCACACGGCATTGGAACCGATATAAACTGGGTTTTGACACCCCGGCGAATCCCGCAAATGGAGCAGAAAGAACAACGGTTTGCTGAAATCCGGCAGGCTTCGGCTAATGTTCCTGAAGGATTTATTGAGGGAAAAGCGAAATGGATTGTACCTGCGAATCAAAAACTGACCATTTTATTTGATCAGGGAAATTTGACCACCGGCTACCCTGAATTATTGGTTTCGAAAGGCAAAGGAAGCCGGATAAAACTTATTTATGCCGAATCGTTGTTTGATGCAAACGGGAACAAAGGCAAGCGAAACGAAATTGAAGGCAAATCAATTAGAGGTTATGCTGATATTTTTCTGCCTGATGGCGGTTCAAACCGTTTGTTCAGACCATTATGGTTCCGAACATGGAAATATCTTCAGCTTGAAATTGAAACCAAAAATGAAGCGCTGGTAATTGATGATTTCAAAAGTGAATTTTCAGCCTATCCACTTCAGGAAAATGCGGTATTCGAAACCGACCAGACAGAACTGAAACAAATATGGAACGTGGGATGGCAGACTGCCCGATTGTGTGCCAACGAAACCTATTATGATTGCCCTTACTATGAACAACTTCAGTACGTGGGAGACACCCGCATTCAGGCCCTGATTTCACTGTATGTTTCGGGCGATGATCGCTTGATGCGCAATGCCATGCTGCAATACAATGAATCGCACATTTATGAAGGCCTCACACAAAGCCGCTATCCATCGTCCAGTCCACAAGTTATTCCTCCATTCTCGCTGTATTGGATCGATATGGTACACGATTACTGGACATTGCGCGATGATGCGGAATTTGTTTCAGCATTTTTACCGGGAATTGACCAGGTGCTGAATTGGTTCACCCGGCGAATTGACCCTAAAACCGGACTTCTGGGAAAAGTAGAATACTGGAACTTTGTTGACTGGGCTGACGAATGGCCATGGAGCAACGAAAACCGCATCGGAGGCGTTCCAAAGGGTGGACTTGACGATGGTCAGTCATCCATTGTAACCATGCAGTTTGCTTATGCAGCTCAACGTGCAGCCGAACTTAACGACTATTTTGACCAACCGCTTCAAGCTCAAAAGTACAAACTACTGGCTGAGAACCTAACCAAAGCAGTGCACAAAAATTGCTGGGATGTGTCGCGCGGTTATCTTTCCGACACTCCTGAAAAAATTGATTACAGTATGCATGCACAGATTTTCGGGGTGTTGACCAACACCATTCCTGAAAACGAACAGAAAGCCATGATTGAAAAAATCATGAACGACCGGAAGCTGATTCAGCCAACTTTGTATTTTCGTTTTTACCTTACACAAGCCCTGAAAAAAACCGGTTTGGCAGATCGTTATCTTGAAACTCTGGGTCCGTGGAAAGACATGCTCAGAATCGGACTGACTACTTTTGCCGAAAAACAAGACCCCACCCGCTCCGACTGCCATGCATGGAGCGCAAGCCCCAATTACGATTTTCTGGCAACTGTCGCAGGGATTCGTCCCGCTTCGGCAGGTTTTAAAACCATCAGGATGGAACCTGCTTTGGGCGAACTGAAATTTATCAAAGGACAGATGCCGCATCTTTCAGGAATGATTGTTTTTGACCTGAAAAGAAACGGCGCTGAAGGCATTCAGGGCGAAGTAATTTTGCCTGAAGGGCTGACCGGTACTTTTGGCTGGAAAGGGGAAATATTTCAGTTGAAAGGAAAAACAAGTATCGATATAAAGTAGTAGCAATCTAAACTATAAGTATCATGGACGATTTAAGCATTTTTCAGGATAAAACTATTGTACCAACTGATAAAGATCTGGCAAGCAGGTTGGGTACTACCTTCAATTTATGGATTCAAATAAAGGATTTCGTATTTGAAAAATATCCAAAAGCAATTGCGGAATGGAATTATTCCGGGATAAAATATGGGTGGAATTTCAGGATAAAGGATAAAAAGAGAGCGATAATTTACTTTTTACCCAGGGATAATTATTTCAAGGTAGCTTTTGTATTCGGGCAAAAAGCGACAGATACAATCATGGACAGCGATGTTTCTCGCGAAATTAAAAATGATTTGGAACAAGCAACAAAATATGCCGAAGGACGGGGAATTAGAATAGACGTAAAAGAAAACCAAATATTAGCGGATATTGAAAAACTGATTGAGATTAAACTGGCCAACTAACTGATTTAGTTAAAAATAAACCACAGATTCCACAAATTCGCACAGACAATAAATCTGTGGTAATCTGTGAAATCTGTGGTGAATATCAACTAAAGACTGTCACCAAAATCCTGACGGAACTTTGCCACGAGTTTGTCAACCCAGTCGCCAATTGGTTGCAGTTTACCAACAAAGAAGCGCAATACAGGAGGTTCTTCAACCCATTCGAGTCCACCGATTAAGTGGCGGTTATCGAAAAGCCATTGAATGCGATCTTCTGCATACTTAATTTGCGATAAGGTGAAAACTCTTCTTGGAAAAGCCAAACGGAGCAATTCAACATCGGCCAGCACATCATCGCCATTCTCGTCGCGGACACTCGAAATGGTACCACGTTCCATACCGCGAATACCGGAAGCAATGAACAGGGCTGCTGCAAGCGCTCCGGCAGGATACTGGGTTTGCGGAACATGCGCGATAAATTGACCGGCATCGAGGTGACAACCCAAACCTCCTGCAGGAGTGATTACCGGAATTCCTTTGCTGTCGAGGGCATCAACCAGGTATTTGATAAAAGTGGGAGAATGACTGATTACATTAAAATCAAGCGTTTCGATCAGACCCACGGCCATGGCTTCAATTTCGCGAACGCTCATACCTCCGTAGGTAAGGAACCCTTCGAAGAGTGGCACCCAGTCGCGCATTTTCATGTAAATATCATGGTTGTTGGTACAAATTCCGCCTCCACGCGTGCAACTAACTTTGCGGCCCGAGAAGTATGAAAAGTCGGTATAACTCATCATTTCGTGCAAAATATCTTTGATAGGCATATCCAGATAACCTTCTTCGCGGATTTTGATGAAATAAAGGTTTTCGTTGATCAAACTGGTGTCCATCAGCAGCATAATGTTGTGCGCTTTGGCAATTGCCGAAACTTCGCGCAGGTTGGCCATCGAAAATGGCTGTCCGCCAATCAGGTTGGTACCGGCTTCGAAACGAATGTAAGCCACATTTTCTGCGCCCCATTTTTCGATTACCTTGTGCAGCTTATTGATATCCATGTTCCCCTTGAAAGGAAAATCACTTTTGATTTTCAGTGCCTCATCGGTATAAATTTCTTCAACTGCACTGCCGGCCATTTCAATGTGAGCTTTGGTAGTGGTGAAATGGTAGTTCATCGGAACAACACTTCCCGGTCTGCAAAAAGTTTTTGAAATGATATGTTCTGCTGCACGCCCCTGGTGAACCGGCAGAAAATAGTTCTGATTGAACACTTCCAGAATAGCTGCTTCAAGCTTCGTATAACTGGCCGATCCGGCATACGAATCGTCGGCAACGCTCATGGCGGCAACCTGGTTATCGCTCATGGCATTGGTTCCCGAGTCGGTAAGCATGTCGAGAAAAACATCTTTGTTCATAAGCAGAAACGTATTGAAACCAGCTCCGTAGATGGCCTCTTTGCGTTCTTCGATAGGTAAAAGGTTCAGCTTCTGAACAACTCGCACTTTGTGCATTTCAAGGGGAGTAACATCACCGCTATAGAATTTAACGGTGCTCAATTTTCCTGAATTTTCCATAAAATGATACTATTTTATTGATTGTTAGTTGTTAGACCGAAATACACAAAAACGAACATCAAAACCGAATTGTAGGATTATCTATTAGTTTAATTTTCGGGATTGCGAGTTTACA
>CAMDGL010000130.1 GCA_945897845.1 Chitinophaga pinensis
TTTTGGTTGTCCGTGGGGTACAATTTACTCCGAAGCCGAACTAAACAAAAACAGGGAAAACAATCTGGAGGAAATCAAAAAGCTGATCATTCTTGCCAATCAGTATCCTGAAATTATTTTCTCGCTTTCGGCCGGAAACGAAGCCACTGTTGACTGGACCGACCATTATGTGCCGGTAGCAAAAGTGATCAGTTATGTGCGGATGATAAAAAAAGAGACAAAGCAACCGGTCACCTTCTGCGAAAATTATGTTCCATGGTACGATAAACTGAAACTGCTGGCCGATGAGCTTGATTTCATTTCCATACATACTTACCCGGTGTGGGAGTATAAAAACATTCACGAAGCGCTCGAATACACCAAACAAAATTACGATGGAATTGCCAGCCGCTACCCGAACAAACCTGTAATTATTACTGAAGCCGGCTGGGCCACCAATTCCAACGGACGTGGAATTAATCCTGAGAACGTGAGTCAGGAATTTCAGGCAATTTATTACAACGATTTGGTTGAATGGAGCGAAAAGGAAGAGATCATGACTTTCGTTTTCGAAGCATTTGACGAACCATGGAAAGGCTCTCCGGAAGCGATGGAACCCGAAAAACACTGGGGATTGTTTACCGTTGACCGGAAACCCAAAAAAGTAATAACTAACTAACTAATTAATAACTAACCAATGGCACATTTCAAAACAGCTCCTGAAGATGTTGTCCACTTCGGACAAAAAATTGCATTCGGATCAGGTCACCTGGCCAATCAGCTATTTCCTGCCGCACTCGGTGTATTTATGGTAGTATTGGTAATGTCGTTGAACATGAATCCAATTCTTGCCGGATTATTGGGTGCATTTCCCAGGTTAATTGATGCCCTTACAGATCCGATAATGGGTTATATTTCCGACAACACGAAATCAAAATGGGGGCGCAGAAAACCATACATTGTTTTGGGTGCTGTTCTTTCAGGATTGGCATTCATGGTGATGTGGCAGCTTGATCCGGTAAACTCCGAACTATACAATTTCTTTTACTTTTTAATTGTATCGATTTTCTTCTACATCGGTTATACCATTTTTGCAACTCCGCTAATCGGGTTGGGGTATGAAATGACCCCGGATTACAATGAAAGAACACGGTTAATGGCTGTTTCTCAATTCATGGGTCAAATAGCATGGATGATTGCTCCATGGTTTTGGGTAATCATCTACGACACATCGATTTACGATTCAGCTCCTGAAGGGGCCCGAAGTCTGTCTATCTGGGTGGGTGCATTGTGTATGATTCTTGGAATTCTGCCCGGTTTGTTCAACAAGGAGAAGGTTTTGCCTGATAAAACGAAGATGGCAAATCTGTCGTTTAAAGACCTGGCTGTAAATACAAAAGAATTTATAACCGGAATAAAACTCACCCTGAAAAATAAACCTTTTGTGAAACTCTGCGGAGCTACATTTCTCATTTTTAACGGATTTCAAACCATTGCCCAATTCGCGTTTTTTATAATTGTCTATTATCTTTTTCAAGGCAATACCGTTGCTGCCGGTCATTGGCCTGCATGGTTCGGAACTATAAGTTCTATTGCCACAGCCTTTCTGGTAATTCCAATCGTCATTTACATTTCAGGAAAAGTAGGGAAGAAAAATGCCTTTATCATTGCCACTTTACTTTCTATGATTGGCTACGCTTTAAAATGGTGGGGTTTTAATCCTGCAAATCCCTGGTTGATGTTTATGCCTATTCCATTCCTTTCGTTCGGTATCGGCGGGTTGTTTACGTTAATGATGTCGATGACAGCCGACGTGTGCGATTTGGATGAATTGAATAACAACGAAAGACGCGAAGGCATGTTTGGAGCAGTTTACTGGTGGATGGTAAAATTGGGAACTGCGGTTGCCATGTTAACAAGTGGCGTCGTATTGCATTATGTAGGTTTCAATGAAGCGGTACAGGTGCAAACAGCAGAAACGCTGACCAATCTGAGAATTGCAGACATTCTGATACCGATTGCGACAGGTATAATGGCCATAATGATCATGTGGAAGTACGACATTAATGAGGTAAAATCTCACGAAATAAGAGAAGCGCTGATAGCACGTCGGGCGGAAGTGCTGTTTCAGGATAAACATAAAGCAGACATTTAAAAACACTGCTATGAAACAGCTCACCTTAATTTTGTTGTCCGGCCTGATGTTTATGGGTATAAACAGCTTAAAAGCCGGTGTTGTTACCGTCTCTGGCCGACAGCTATTTGTAAACGATTCACTTTATACGATCAGGGGAATATGTTATCATCCGGTACCCAAAGGCAGCGATAAAAGAAGCTTTGGCAATTTAACGGAAGACCTGGTTTTAATGAAAGAGGCCGGAATAAATACCATCCGGGTTTATTCCCCGATTACTGAAGAGGCTGTGCTTAATGAGATCAATGCGGCCGGACTCAAGCTGATTATCAGTTTCGGCTACAACCAGGGAGGGAGCAATGATATACTTTCAGGCACCTTTATCAATTACATAAAAACCTTCAAGAATCACGACGCGATTCTCTTCTGGGAACTTGGCAACGAATACAATTATCATCCGGAGTGGTTTGGCGGCGACATTCAGAACTGGTACAACGCGCTGAACAATGCGGCAGACCTGATCCACAAAAGTGATCCTTCGCATCCGGTAGCAACTGCTCACGGAGAACTTCCCAATTCACTGGCGCTTTCAATGTGTCCGAATATCGATGTCTGGGGATTGAACGTATATCGCTGGGACAATCCTGAAGATATTTTCCCGGAATGGGCTGCGGTCAGTTCCAAACCGATGTACCTGTCCGAAGCCGGTGCCGACAGTTATATGTCCGCGAAAATGAATGGCTACGATCAGGGTTCGAATGAAAAAGCGCAGGCCGATGCGACAAAGAATATTTTAAACGACATTTTCCGGCATCCGAATATTTGTTCCGGAGTTGCGTTGTTCGCGTTTACTGATGAATGGTGGAAAGCGGGCAACAACAATGCACAGGATCCGGGCGGATGGGCTCCCAACAGCAGTGGAGTTCCTTATGACGGTACTCCCAACGAAGAATTCTGGGGAATCTTGGACATTGAAAGAAATAAGAAAATGGTATTTGAAGTGGTAAAAGAAAAGTTTAAGGAATTGCGATAGAGTAATAGTGAGTATTTATTGTCGTATTTTTTTAGAAAACTCACCCCGAAGTCCGCAGGCGGCCTTCCCCCAATCTTTTAAAAAGAGAGGGGCAGAGCATCGCAGATGCGATGGGGTGAGTTGGGGAAAAAGCACAAATTCAAATTGCGAGATTATTTCATTGATTTAAATTAAATATCTAACAACTGCTGATTATGAATCAAATGACAACAAAATTATCAGTAAAAGAAAAAATCGGTTACAGTTTGGGCGATACTGCATCGCACTTTGTATGGGATATGGTTGGTTTTTGGCTATTGTTTTTTTATACCGATGTGTATGGCATTTCAGCTGCCGCCGCAGGTACCATCATGTTGGTTGCCCGTTTTTGGGATATGGCCATCGATCCTGTAATTGGTGTAGTTTCTGACAGAACCAATACGCGTTGGGGAAAATTCCGTCCGTACATTTTATTCGGAGCTATTCCTTATGCTATTCTGGCAATTCTCACTTTTACGACCCCTAACTTTGGCGAAGTAGGAAAGATAATTTACGCCGGAGCAACCTATGTGCTTTTAATGACGGCCTATGCTGCTATTAATCTGCCCTATTCTGCTCTTGGTGCCGTGATGACTGATGACACCTACGAGCGTGCCGGTTTAAATACCTATCGCTTTATTGCCGGTTTCACCGGGCAATTTATTGTTACGGGCCTTGCACTCACCTTGGCCGAATTCTTCGGGGGTGGTGATAAAGCCCAGGGATTTCAATATACCGTATTTTTGTTTGCAGGCATAAGCCTGATATTCTTCTTTATCACCTTTAAAACAACCAAAGAGCGTGTTCAACCTCCCAAAGCGCAGGAAAATTCACTGAAAGAAGATGTTAAAAACCTTTTTCAAAACAAAGCATGGATTATACTTGCTCTGGTTGGTATTATCTCTTTTATCATGTTTGCCATGCAAAACGCTGCCATTGCTTATTATTTTAAGTATTACCTCGGTCGCGAAAACAATGTTCAGTTTTTCAATGTAATAGGCACTGTTGCGCTGATTGTTGCCTTGCCATTATCAAAGCCATTAGCCAAACGATTTGGAAACAAAAATGTATTTATTGGCAGTTCGTTGATCTCAGGTCTGTTTTTTATTCTGATCTACCTTGCCGGAATAAATGATCTTACGACCATTTATGTGTTTAACATTATTGCCAAAATGGCCTATGCGCCTGCTGTTCCATTGCTCTGGACCATGATTGCCGATTCGGCCGATTATGGCGAATGGACAACCGGTCGCCGTGCTACAGGATTGTATTTCTCGGCTGCAGTATTTGCACAAAAAGCAGGCTGGGGAATAGGTGCCGCTATTGCAGGCTGGATTTTAGCGGCTTCCAACTTTGTACCTAACGTGGTTCAAAACGATACCGCCATTACAGGGATAAAATTACTGGTTTCAGTTATCCCTGGCATTTTGTATATGTCGTGTGCCTTGTTTATGATTTTTTATAAAATTGACGCTGAAACCACCACATTAATGAAAAAGGATCTGGATGCCAGAAGAAAATAATTATTAAACAGATATTTTACTAATTAGAAAAACAAATCATGAAAAATTTTACTTTTCTTATTCTGATGCTGATTGCATCCATGAATTTTGCTCAGGCTCAAAATTTTCCCATTGATTTTGAGACAGGAACTTACACTTTTACCGATTTTGATGGCGGAGCAGCAACGGTTATTGCAAATCCTCAGTCATCAGGTATAAACACAAGTACCAAAGTGGTAAAAATGATTAAAAACGCGGGCCAGGTTTGGGGTGGAAGCAAACTTAGCTTAACAAACAAAATTGATTTTATCGCCAATCAGGTGTTTACCATGAAAGTATATTCTCCGAGAGTGGCTGTCCCGGTACTTTTTAAACTTGAAAATGCAGACGGATCGGTATTTGTTGAAAAAACAGCTGTAACCACAGTTGCCAATGCATGGCAAACACTTTCTTTCGATTTTAGCGGGAGTACTTCAGGAGTATATAATAACCTGGTCTTTATTTTTCAAAACGGCACTGCAGGCGATGGTAGTGCGAATTGGACATTCCTGTTCGATGACATTGCCTTTATTCCATCAGCAGCACCTGCATTGACACTGCCAATTGATTTTGAAGCAGGTCCTTACGGCTTTACTGATTTTGATGGTGGTATTGCTGCCGTTATAGCCAATCCTCAGTCATCAGGTATAAATACCAGTTTGAAAGTTGCCCGGATAATTAGAAATGTAGGACAGATTTGGGCCGGAAGTAAACTCGTTTTAAACAGTAAGATCGATTTCTCAGTTGCTGCGACCTTTTCTATGAAGGTATATTCATCCAGAGCAGGAGTGCCGGTTCTATTCAAACTCGAAGGGGATGGCGGAGCAGCTACTGAATTGTCAGTTAAAACAACTGTTGCAAATGCATGGGAAACTCTAACATGGAATTTTTCGGGTCAGCCCTCCAATAAATTCAATACATTGGTATTTATGTTTGATTTTGGCGCCGTTGGTAATGGCAGTGCCAATTCCACCTTTCTGTTCGACGATATAAAATTGATTGATAGCACAGGAGGTCTAAGCCAAATTGACCTTCCGTTAAATTTCGAGGGTTCTACCGTAAATTATTCTTTAATTGACTTTGGTGGAAATGCGACTGTTTTGGGAGCAGATCCGGTGAATGCTGCAAATAAAGTTGCTATTTCAACCAAAACATCAGGTGCCGAAACATGGGCAGGAACAACCATTGGTACTGCTCTTGGCTTTAAAACGCGTATTCCATTAACGCAAACTGCGACCAAAATATCTGTAATGGTTTATTCACCGGCAGCAGGCATTCCTGTGCGGCTGAAGGCTGAAGACCACAAAGATCCAACTCTCACAGTGGAAACTGAAGCAATAACCACCAAGACCAATGTCTGGGAGAAACTGACTTTCGATTTTAGTAAGGTTGCTACCGGAACAAATCCGTATAATCCAAATACATCTTTCGACAAAGTGTCAATCTTTTTCAATTTTGGAGTCGTGGGTAGCGGTGCTGTTTATTTATGGGACGATGTAAAATTTGAATCCACAACTGCCATTTCGCAAATTCAAAAAACGAATATTCTCATCTATTCTGTAAACAGACAGATAGTTGTGAATATCAATGAAGATCAAATAAATGGAACAATTGACGTTTATGATCTTTCTGGCAAAAAAATTAAAAGCAGTTTTGTTAATGGCAATATTACTCAGATCAATTTAAAATCAAAAGGTATTTTCATTGTGAGAGTTACTAACTCAGCAAAGCATCTGGTTTCAGTTAAAAAGATAATAGTAGAATAATACAGTTGGCAACTGAACAGAAGGGTTTCAGGATTTATTAGTCCTGAAACCCTTCTGTTAGTTTTTGATTCATTACATAAACAATGAGATTAATGGATACTACCGGTATGAATTTAAGCTGATACGATTGAATGCTATCGCATTTCTCAACTTTGATTCCTTTACTTTGTTTGCATTTCTATATTTTAATACAAAAGACCATGATCATCATTATTTCTCCGGCGAAGTCGCTTTACGACCACTCTCCTGTTCAACTTGAAAAATACACCGAAGCTTATTTTTTGCCTGAAGCTGAAAAAGTTGTTTCAGTCCTGAAGAAGAAAAAACCGACACAGCTTGCCGATCTGATGGGCATTTCAACCAAGCTGGCAGAATTGAACTTTCAACGTTTTCAGGAATGGTCGCTCCCTTTTACTCCTGAGAATTCGTGGCAGGCAGTTTTGATGTTCAACGGCGACGTTTATCAGGGAATGAAAGCTGAAACATTTTCGGCTGCCGAATTCGAAATTGCCCAGCAAAAACTTCGGATACTTTCGGGAGTTTACGGACTGCTTAAACCGTTGGACCTGATTCAGCCTTATCGTCTGGAAATGGGAACAAACGTGTCAGTTGCCCGGAAGAAGAACCTTTATGAGTTCTGGAAAACAAAGATCACGGCCAAACTGAATCAGGAATTGGCAGAAGAAAAACAAGCTGTTTTGGTAAATCTGGCCTCCAATGAATATTTCAGTGCGATCGACACTAAAAAGATAAAAGCCCGGATTATAACACCCGCATTTAAAGAGAATAAAGACGGGAAATATCAGATGGTTTCGTTTTTTGCGAAAAGAGCCCGCGGATTGATGAGCCGTTTTATCATTCAGAACAACATCTCCGATCCGGAGGAAATGAAAGCTTTTGATCTGGAAGGATATTACTTTAACAATCAGCTTTCAAAGGACGACAATTGGGTGTTTACACGTTGAGACTAATAACAACTTCCCGTCATCAGATAATTCCGCACATAATCGTCAATACCCTCTTCAAGGCTGAAAAATGGTTCGTTGTAACCGATGCTTTTCAGCTTTTGTATTTTCGCACAGGTATAATACTGATATTTACCACGCAGATCTTCGGGAGTATCCACAAAACCGATCTTCTCGGGCACATTCATCGACTTGAAAACAGCCTTTGTCAGGCTCAGGTATGTTCGGGCTTCACCGGTACCAACATTGTAAATTCCTGAATCTTTCCTGTGTTTCATAAAAAACAGGATTACTTTGGCCACATCTTCCACATAAATAAAATCACGGGCTTGCTCTCCATCCTTAAATTCAGGATGATGGGAACGAAAAAGATCCATTTTCCCGGTTTCTGAAATGGTGTTGTAGGCCTGAAATATGACCGATGCCATGCGGTCTTTGTGGTATTCGTTGGGGCCAAATACATTGAAAAATTTCAATCCAGCCCAGAAAAAAGGTTGTTTTTCCTGCTGAAGGGCCCAGCAATCGAAATCGTGTTTCGATTGTGCATATAAATTAAGTGGTTGCAATTCAGGAATAAGCGAATGGTCGTCATCAAAACCCCGATTCCCGTCACCATAAGTTGACGCTGAAGATGCATACACCAAAGGCAAACCATATTGAATACAGGCATTCCATATTTTTTGGGAATATTCGAGGTTTAGCTGTTGGTATATTTCAGGTTCCTGACCAATGGTATCGGTTCGCGCTCCCAAATGGATAACAATCTGAACGAACTTTTCATTGATCGCCAGCCATTCAAAAAACTGGTCGCGATCGACCATCTCTGTGTATGTCTTTGTCTGATAATTGGAAAACTTAAGGGGGTCGTCGTATTTATCGACCAAAACAATGTCTTTAAATCCTTCCCTGTTGAGTTTACCGACAACATAACTTCCAATAAAACCTGCCGCTCCGGTAACTACAATCATAAATACAGTAAATTAAGTTTGGTTCGTTTCTGAGACATTGTTTTCGTATCTATAAACTTGATTCAAGTAATAATATTGCGCAAAACTGCTTAAAAAATTAACTTTTATTTGCATTTTTTTCGAATCAAAAAAAACAGGCTAAATTCAAACTTCAAATTTCAGTGACAGGCTTTTTCGGTTGCTGTTAAAACTACAATAATTATTAAAGGCTGCAAATATAAAAATTCATGAATACCTTACAGCATCAAGTTGTTCAGGATACCGATTTGTAGTATAATTTGATCATTCTGTAATACTTTTCGGATAATAGCCATCAACCAACACTTCTACGATTGAACTTAGTACATTTGCAAATGATTTAATTGAACAAATTTTGACAGAAAGGAATCAAGAATGGAATTTTCATTAAACGGAGAAGATGGAACCTACCGGAAAGTTGAGAAATACGATCCGGAAACCACCGCACAATTAAGCAATCACTACAAAAAAATATTAGACCTCCTGGGCGAAAATTCCAGTCGGGAAGGTTTGCAGCAAACACCGATGCGCGTTGCCAAATCAATGCAATTCCTGCTTCAGGGATACGAACAGGATCCTGAACAGATTTTGAGATCGGCCATGTTTAAAGAAGATTACCGTCAAATGGTCATTGTAAAGGACATCGAGATTTATTCGATGTGCGAACACCACATGCTTCCGTTTATTGGCAAAGCGCACATCGGTTATATTCCGAATGGCTACATTACCGGCCTCAGCAAAATTGCCCGCGTGGTGGATGCGTATGCCCGCCGGCTTCAGGTTCAGGAACGGCTGACCACCCAAATAAAGGAATGCATTCAGAAAACCCTGAATCCGCTTGGCGTTGCTGTTGTAATTGAAGCGCAACATTTGTGTATGCAAATGCGCGGCGTTCAGAAACAAAATTCAACGACCACTACCTCCGATTTTACAGGCGCTTTCGAACGGGTTGCCACCCGCGAAGAATTTATAAGGCTGATAAGGAGCTAATATTGTACGAAAATTTAATATAAGTATTAACTAAACTTAACTAACCTGATTTCTTTTATTCCCGGCGTATTTTTATTTTTGCCCCGAATGAAAGAGACAAAAAACATATTATTCCGGCTGCTATTTCTGATAACAGTACTTTTTTGCCTTGGGCTTGAAGTATATTCTGAATACGATTCTCCAGCCAATGGTGTGGAAATTTCTGAAAATATGAATTGTTCTGAAAATATTTTCAGTCCGGATTTTGATGCTTTTGATGATGACCACATTAATCGGACTTATGAAACATTTTGGATAGTGGAAAAACTTACTTGCTTGCCCATTCAAAACAACCCGTTTCTGGGACATCTATTTTCCTTTTCAAACTGGCAACCGCCACAAACGCTCTTCTTCAGGACTTAAATCCTTGAATCATAAAAAAGATAAAGTGTTAGCCCTGATAAGCATCGGGTTATATTTATTAAATGGCGTTGCTCTTCCTGTGTGGCAAACTAATTCAATCTTGAAACTCCACAGATCTTAAGGATGATTTTCTAACTAAAACAGTTTTGTTTAAGCCGGAAAATCTATATA
>CAMDGL010000131.1 GCA_945897845.1 Chitinophaga pinensis
AAATATTCGCCAACCACCACCAGTTTGTCCTCAAATCCGATTTCTTTCTGAATTTCAGCAATTTCGTCTTTTGGAAAACCTGGAACAATTCGGTCAACCAGCGTATTGCAGAAGGCGCAAGATTGGTTTAACCAATTGGTAAAATCGTCTTCAAGGTTCCAGTTTTTGGCATGTTGCAATACGTATTTTTTTAGCGTGTCGCCGTTTCTGTCAATCAACTCACACGCAAAAAAGATTAAACCTTTATCAGTTGCTCCATCGAATTTTTTAAACCGGTTGTAAAGCAGAGAAGCAACTTTTCCCGGAAACGATTTTTGCGGCTGCATTTCCAGTGTATCTGTATCGTCCATTGCGATTCCGGCTTCGGTGGTATTTGAAAATACAAATCGAAGGTCAGGGTTTAGGTATGATTGTTCGTATTTTTCAAATTCAGTATATGGATTGATGCCCAAGTTGATACAGTCAATCAGCGAAAATTCTTTAACCGGCTGACCGTTTTTGATTCCTTTCAGATAAACATGGTATAATCCGTCCTGGTCGTTCAACATGCCGGCCATTCCGCCAGGTAGCGGCTGAACCACATCAACTCCGGTGTTAAAACCGATTTCCTTGTTCATTCTATCGACAATCCAATCGGTAAAAGCGCGTAAAAAATTTCCTTCGCCAAATTGAAGGATTCGGGTTGGATACACTTTTGTTTGGGTGGCTGTTTTGCGATTAAGTTCCATTTTATTTTGTTTTTTATTGTTTGCCGTGTTCGCACACGGAATTTGGTTAAAAAAAACGTGTTCGCACATGGATCGGGCGCAAATGTATATTTTTATTTTTAGCGGTTGAATGTTATAACCCGATATTGTTCGTTAAGTATCTGATAATGAGTATTTGGTGTTTTATTATTAATGATTATTTAATAAATATGGTTTCGCTGTCCTTTTTAGGCAGTAATAATTTCTACTTTTAGGATTTTAACAATTACAATGCGATTGCATCATGGTTCTCAAACAAATTTATATCATTACCGGTGGTCCGGGGTTTGGGAAAACCGAATTGATTAATGAACTCAGGCAATCGGGATATTTGTGTTCCGGAGAATTTGCCCGCGAACTAATTGACCGGCAACAGAAAATCGGAGGTGATTGGTTGCCTTGGAAAAATCCAAAACTCTTTCAGGAAGAAATATTACGGTTGAGAAAAGATTTTTATGATTCGGTTCCTGAACAAACAATTGCATTTGCCGACCGTGGGATACCCGATCAATTGGCTTTTGCACGATACAAAGGATTTGGCGCACCTGAAATATTGAAGGAGAGCGCAGAAAAATATCGTTATGCATTGCAGGTTTTTATTACTCCACCCTGGCGCGAAATTTTTGTGAACGATTCCATCCGTTCTGAATCTTATGAGGAGGCTATCCGGATTCATCAGTCAGTTTTGGAAACCTATTCCGGCTTGAATTATCAAATTATTGAATTACCTTTAATTCCGGTAAACGAACGATTAACTTTTATTCTTCAAACCATACTAAAAACAAATTCTCATGAATATTAACCGACGCAATTTTCTGTGGAGTGCCGCTTCAGGTACTGTTGGATTGGCAGCAATTCCAGCAATTCTTTCGGCATCAATGCCGTCTTCTTCAAAAAAACAGAAAGGCATTTTATCTTCATTGAATAAAGGTGATGTGATCCTTTTTCAAGGTGATTCGATTACGGATGCCGGACGTGAAAAGGAGAAACAACTGGCCAATTCGCCTGGATCATTTGGCTCCGGATATGCTTTTTTGGCTGCGTCTTCAATTTTAAACGAACATGCTTCGAAAGAACTTTCAATATACAACCGGGGTATCAGTGGCAACAAGGTTTTTCAGCTGGCCGATCGCTGGCAGAAGGATTGTTTTGATTTGCAGCCAAATTTACTGAGTATCCTGATTGGTGTTAACGATATCTGGCACAAGCTGAATGGCAAATACAACGGAACAGTTGAAACATACGAAAACGATTTGCGCCAGCTTTTAACGGTGACCAAAAAGATGCTTCCGGAGGTGAAATTAGTTATTTGTGAGCCTTTTGCTGTTTTGGGCTGTTCGGCAGTTGACGAAAAGTGGTTTCCTGAATTCAATGATTACCGTAATTCATCCAGAAAACTGGCCACAGAATTTAATGCTGTCTTTATTCCTTATCATTCCATTTTCGAGGAAGCAACGAAACATGCACCCGGCAAATACTGGACTGCAGATGGTGTACACCCTTCCATGGCCGGAGCTGCATTGATGGCCGAAGCCTGGAAAAAAGCGGTGAGTTAAATCAACATCATAAACCAAAAATCATGAATAAACTTTTTAAATCAATTATTTTACTGGCTGTTATGCTGGTAGTTATCCCTTCTTATGCCGTTCGGCCTCCCGATGATTTTGCAAAATCAGGGATTTCGATGGGTGTGGTAGTTGAGGACCTTGATAAATCACTTGACTTTTACCTGAATGTAATCGGGATGGTTAAAACCGGCGAATTTGGAGTAGATGCAACTAAGGCCAAAGAATTTGGGCTGAGCAACGGCAACAGCTTCGATGTAAAAGTGCTGAAACTTGAAAACAGCGAGAATGCTCCGGAATGGAAGCTGATGTCGTTTGGCAAAAAGGCAACGCATCCGAAACAAACTTATGTGCCCGATGATACAGGTGTGCAGTACATCACAATCTTTGTGAAATCTATGAAGCCACTTCTGGAACGCATCAAAAAGCACGATGTGAAAATGCTTGGGAAAACACCTGCGATGCTAGACGAAAACCGTCAGTTTGTGCTGGTGCAGGATCCTGACGGAACTTTTATTGAATTAATTGGGCCAAAATAAAATGAAATAAAAAAGCAAGGTGTTCGGCCTTGCTTTTTTTGTTTCGTTTAATGTTGATCAATATTCATCCTCATTAAAAAAGAAATCGTCCTTGCTCGGATAATCCGGCCAGATATCTTCTATACTTTCGTAAATTTCACCTTCGTCTTCAATCTCCTGAAGGTTTTCAATTACTTCAAGTGGAGCACCACTGCGAATTGCAAAGTCGATCAACTCATCTTTGCTCGCTGGCCAAGGTGCATCTTCTAGTTTTGAGGCTAATTCTAGTGTCCAGTACATATCTTTTTGAAATTATGTGGTTCCTAATTCGTTTTTTTAAACTCTTGCGAATATAATAAAAAAACGGATTCTTCAAACATTTAAATTATTTATTCATTTATATCCGGAGACCATAGTATTTCCGGTACTTTCAGGTCTATTGATATCTTTCTGGAAAGCACAAACAGGTAGTCGGAAAGTCTGTTTATAAAGATGATAAGGTCTGTCTCGACTTCAGCTTTGTCAGATAATTCAACAATCAGCCGCTCGGCTCTCCGGCATACGGTACGTGCTACATGGCAAAACGAAGTTGCCTGACAACCACCCGGCAAAATGAAGTTTCGCAGTTCGGGCAGCACTTCGTTCATTTCATCGATTTCCTGTTCAAGCATCAGAATATCGGTTTCGCCAACAGGCATTTGCTTTTTGATTAAGGTGATGGAATTGTCGGTGGCCAGGTGGGCGCCAATCACAAAAAGTTTATTTTGAATTTTCTCGAGCACCTGATCGGAATGTTCATCGGTTTGAAGCGATCGCACCACTCCGATGTAAGAGTTCAATTCATCCACCGTTCCATAAGCTTCGAGCCGGATGTCGTACTTTTTAACGCGCGAGCCTCCAATCAAACCGGTTGTTCCGTCGTCTCCTGTTCTGGTATATATTTTCATTGTTAGTAAACTGGGTTTTCGTTCACGTGATCTGATTCGATTTCACCGTCTTTCAACCGGATGATGCGATGGGCATGTAAAGCAATGCTTTCCTCATGCGTAACCACAATCAGTGTGTTGCCCTTGCGGTGAATCTCGGCAAAAAGCTGCATAATTTCTTCTGAAATTTTGGAATCGAGGTTTCCTGTTGGCTCATCGGCCAGAAGAATTGAAGGATTATTTACAAGTGCACGGGCAACAGCCACACGTTGCCGCTGTCCTCCCGACAGTTCATTTGGTTTGTGCTCAACACGGTCAGAAAGGCCAACTTCAGCCAAAATCTTTTCAGCTTTCATGATGCGTTCCTGCTTTTTTATTCCGGCGTAAACCAAAGGCAACATCACGTTTTCGAGGGCCGTATTTCGTGGTAACAGGTTAAATGTCTGAAATACGAATCCAATTTCCTTGTTGCGGATTTCGGCAAGTTCGTCGTCCGACAAATGACTGACATCAGATTTGCTTAATATGTAAGTTCCGCTGGTCGGCGTGTCCAGGCATCCAATTACATTCATCAGGGTCGATTTTCCGGAGCCTGATGCACCCATGATTGCTACATATTCGCCTTTGTTGATGGTAAGCGAAACCGAGCGCAAAGCCCTGACTATCTGTGTTCCTACCTTATAATTCTTTACAATTTTCTCGAGCTTGATAACTGTTTCCATCGTATATGGTATTGTTTTGCATAAATTAGTTGACTATACCTTCAGTTTGTTACAAATATATAATCTTTATATTTGCCCAATGTCAGATTATCTGGATCAGGATATTAAATTTTTACCCGGTGTCGGTCCTCAGCGGGCTGAGCTGCTTAAAAAGGAATTGGAGATTTTTACCTTCAACGACCTCCTTTATTATTTCCCTTACAAATACATCGACCGGACAAAATTTTACAAGATTTCGGAGGTAACAAACAACATGCCGTATATTCAGCTCAAGGGTGTGATCGTCCGCTTCGAAACTACCGGAGAAGGAGTCCGCCAGAGGCTGATAGCACATTTTCGCGACGATTCGGGCGTAATGGAGTTATTGTGGTTTCAGGGAGTAAAATGGGTGAGGGAAAATATTCGTGCAAACGTTGAATACATTCTCTTCGGAAAACCCTCCATTTTCAACGGAAAAATAAACATGGTTCATCCGGAACTGGAACCGGTCGAAAATAAGCCAATCTCCACAGGCGTATTTCAGGCTTTTTACAATACTACGGACAACATGAAAAAGAAATTTATGACGAGCAAAGCTCTGAATAAATTTCTTTTTAGTCTCTCCGCACAAATCGAAGGCAAAATCTTCGAAACACTTTCGCAAACTTTGATTTCCCGTTTGAAATTAATGTCGTTGCCCGTCGCGCTCCGTCAGGTTCATTTCCCTGAAAACCCAAACCTGTT
This sequence comes from Chitinophaga pinensis, assembly GCA_945897845.1. Lineage (GTDB taxonomy): Bacteria > Bacteroidota > Bacteroidia > Bacteroidales > Prolixibacteraceae > Aquipluma. Next base: position 5,201 of record CAMDGL010000131.1, read on the forward strand.
GAAGGCAGCATTGTTCAGGTTGAAATTCGAAGAGCTTTTTTTTATCCAGTTAAAAATTTTAAGCCTGAAACACAAGCGCGAAGACGCTTTCAAAGGGTTTGTATTTTCGAAGGTTGGTTATAATCTCAATACGTTTTTCAGTAGTTATCTTCCGTTTGAGCTGACGAATGCGCAAAAGAAAGTGGTTCGTGAAATCAGGAAAGACATGGGCTCCGGAAAACAAATGAACCGATTGCTGCAAGGCGATGTTGGGAGCGGAAAAACGCTGGTGGCGCTTATGACTGCCCTGATTGCTTTCGACAACGGATACCAGGTTTGCCTGATGGCACCTACCGAAATTCTGGCAATCCAGCATTACAATTCGATCAGAAAAATGACTGATGGCCTGGGGATCTCGATTGCGTTGCTAACCGGATCAACCAAAAAAGCAAAAAGAACAATCATTCACGAACAGTTGGAAAATGGCAGTTTGCAATTGCTGGTTGGAACCCACGCGCTGATTGAAGACAAGGTAATTCTTCAGAAACTCGGACTGGTAATTATTGACGAACAGCACCGTTTTGGCGTTGCACAGCGCGCCAAACTTTGGAAAAAGAATGAATTTATACCGCCTCACATTTTGGTAATGACCGCAACACCCATACCGCGAACCCTTGCCATGACGGTTTATGGCGATCTGGATGTTTCTGTGATCGATGAACTGCCTCCGGGGCGCAAACCCATTCAAACGCTTCATTATTTCGAGAACCGGCGGAAACAGGTGTACGATTTTATGCGCGATCAGGTGGAAATTGGCCGTCAGATTTATGTGGTGTATCCGTTGATCAAAGAATCGGAAAAACTTGACCTGAAAAATGTGGAGAATGGCTATGACTTGCTGAAACAGGTATTTCCAAGGTATTCAATCAGCATGGTGCATGGCAAAATGAAACCGGCAGAGAAAGAAGCCGAAATGAACCTTTTCAAGGAAGGCAAAACCCAGATCATGGTGGCGACAACTGTTATTGAAGTTGGAGTGGATGTTCCAAATGCTTCGGTAATGATTATCGAAAGTGCCGAAAGATTTGGGCTTTCACAGCTTCATCAGTTACGCGGCAGGGTTGGCCGGGGAGCCGAACAATCGTATTGTTTGCTGATGTCGTCATACAAAATCAGCAACGAAAGCCGCAAACGCCTCGAAACAATGGTGCGTACCAACGACGGATTTGAAATAGCCGAAGTTGACCTGAAACTGCGTGGACCGGGCGATATGGAAGGAACCCAGCAAAGCGGCATCGGTTTTACCCTGAAAATTGCCAACCTCGGACGCGATGGCGAAATACTGCAACATGCCAGAAATCAGGCATCTGATATTTTAGACGATGATCCGAAACTCGAAAAACACGAAAATCAAATACTGGTTTGTCAATTGCTTAAAATGAAAAATACCGAATTCAACTGGAGCTCGATTAGTTGATTGTTCGACAAGGAGGAGGGGAGATTGGGCGACATGGCGAAGGTGATGGTGACGGTGCGACTTTGCCACAGGGCGAGGGGGTGAGGGGGAGAAAGTGGGAGGAGGAGAAATGAGACTCAAAAGAAAGCGCCTTTAGGTGCGACCTATTTGTAGATGAAATGGGAATTTATGAAATAAACCGTCCGCGCAGGAATGTTCTTCAACGGAAAAACCAGCTTTCGGACGGAATAAGAAGAAAAATAAACTGACATTCTTCAGGAAGTGCTTTAAAAGAATGACCTATATTTCGCTCTTCAAATAAAAATCAATAAAAATGAACAAAATATTTTTGACCACTGGTTTGTTTTCAATGCTGGTTTTTGCTGGTTATGCTCAGAATGTAAGCAAAGGAAAAGTAATTACTGAAGATAAAGGCAAAGGCTTTTATTATGAGTCGATCCTGAAAGATGTTACAGCCGTTGAGGAAAAACTTACTGAAAAAGCACCGTTTGTTCGATTCGTTATGGATCAGTCGGGGATGGATTTGCCAAACAATCAGGATTTGTACAAAACAGTTTGGAGCAATTCCACAGAATCACAAGGAAACGCAGGAACTTGCTGGAGTTTTTCAACCACTTCGTTTTACGAATCGGAAGTATTTCGCCAACAAGGTAAAAAAGTTGAAATCGCTGAAATCTATTCGGCCTATTGGGAATATGTAGAAAAAGCCCGCAGATTTATTGAGAAGCGGGGTGATTCCGAATTTTCAGAGGGATCGGAAGGAAATGCGCTGGCCCGGATTATGAAAATGTATGGCGCAGTTCCGGAAGAAGCATACAGTGGATTAATTGACGGACGGAAATATCACAGTCATGCCAAGATGGTGGCAGAAATGACCGCTTTCCTGAATTCCCTGAAAATATCAAATGTGTGGAATATTGAATCCGGATTGGAAACGATTAAATCGATTATGAATCATTATATTGGAGTTCCGCCCACACAATTTCTGGTTTACGGCAAAAGCTATACGCCGCAAACTTATTTGAAAGAATACCTGAAAATTACTCCCGACGATTTTGTGGAAATCCTTTCTTACAAGCAGGAACCATACTGGCAGCAAGTGGAATACAATGTGCCCGACAATTGGTGGCACAACAAAGATTACTACAATGTTCCGCTCAACGATTTTATTGAGGCACTCAAAAAAGCCATTAAAAGCGGGTATTCTATGAGTATCGGCGGCGATGTATCTGAAACCGGCTTTAGCCGCGAAACCAATTGCGCAATTGTTCCTGATTACGATATTCCTTCTGCCTACATCAACGAAGATGCACGTCAGTTCCGCTTTTCGAACGAAACTACTACCGACGACCATGGAATGCAACTGATTGGCTACCTTGAAAATTACAAAGGTTTAGGCAAAGATTGGTTTCTGATCAAGGACTCCAGCTCCGGATCACGAAATGTTGATGCTTCTAGTCCTAATTTCGGATATTATTTCTTCCATGAAGATTACATCAAGCTGAAAATGATGGGCTTCACGGTTCACAAAGAAGCAGTCAAAGATCTTCTGAAGAAGTTTAATTAATCAGCGTAAAACACAATTTTAAGTTTGTATTATTTTTCCTGAAATAAAAGGAAACGTATTTCCGTTATCGGGCACGGTAATTCGGATTGACACTCAATAGCGTTATTGACATTCATATTTGCAGTACAGGTGTATAAGTTTTGCTAATTTGATATTTAAACCGATTATTTGGTTTCAAATCCTCAAATTCAATGAATTGTCATGAGTTTTTCTAATTCTGGAATTCTAAGATCTATAAATTCAGTAAAAAATCAGATTTAAAAATTCAGCAAAACAATGATAATTGTCATGCAGGCCACCAACCGACTGTTTGTCAGTGAGATGAAAACTGAAAATTACCGGCCTTATTTAGAACGATTATAAATAGATATCGTAGTTTTAAAAATGAAATCTGTGGTTCTCTTAATTATACAAACATCTTTAGATTTGCATGTTTTTTAAGAACCCCCGAATCAAACAGATGGATGAAAAGGTGTTACACGCAGGAGTTATTCAGGATGTTTCAGAAAATAAAATAACAGTAGCAATTATCAATGCTTCTGCCTGTTCTTCCTGCCATGCCAAAGGAGCCTGTCTTGCTTCTGATATGAAGGAAAAGGAAATTGAAATTTATCATTTCTCGGGAGATTATCATCCCGGGCAACATGTAAATATTATTGGGAGAACCTCTCAGGGATTTAAAGCTGCTTTTTATGGTTACGTATTGCCATTTATTCTTGTTTTCATTACCCTTATTTTAAGCATTTCACTTACCGGTAGCGAAGGTTTGTCTGGATTATTGTCATTGGCAATTTTAATTCCATATTATGCATCACTTTATCTTTTCAGGAAAAGGATTAGAAGTTCATTCGAATTTGAAATTGCTGCAATTATTTAATTAAACTGTATGACTACAACCATTTTATATACTGTTTTAATACTAAGCATTATTGGTGTTTTGTCGGCAATCATCTTGTATTTTGTTGCTCAAAAGTTCAAAGTATATGAAGATCCAAGGATCGATCAGGTTGAGGCTGCTTTACCCGGAGCCAATTGCGGTGGCTGCGGATTTGCCGGATGTCGCGCTTTTGCTGATGCTTGTGTTGGTAAGGGCGAATTGGCTGATTTGTTTTGCCCTGTTGGTGGAAATGAAACCATGAGTGGAGTCGCTGATATCCTGGGTATCGTTGCCACTAAAAAAGATCCGCGTGTAGCAGTCGTGCGTTGCAATGGAACGTGCGAGTACCGGCCCAAAACAAATGTTTTCGATGGCCCGGTGTCGTGCGCAATTGCATCGACGCTTTACAGTGGCGACACCGGATGTCAATATGGTTGTTTGGGTTGCGGCGACTGCGTGGTTGCCTGCGATTTCGATGCCATTCACATGAACCCTTTAACTGGACTGCCTGAAGTGGACGATGAAAAATGCGTGGCCTGTGGTGCCTGTGTGAAAGCCTGTCCGAAAACACTGATCGAATTACGTAAAAAAGGACCCAAGGACCGCAAAATATATGTGGCCTGCCGTAATATGGATAAAGGTGGAGTTGCACGTAAATCGTGTGCAGTGGCCTGTATCGGTTGTAGTAAATGCGAAAAGGAATGTAAATACGATGCAATTACAATTGTCAATAACCTGGCTTTTATTGATGCCGATAAATGTAAACTTTGTCGTAAATGCGCCCCGGTTTGCCCGACCAATGCAATTATTGAAATGAATTTCCCGCCACGAAAGGTTGTTGT
>CAMDGL010000132.1 GCA_945897845.1 Chitinophaga pinensis
TGCGGTATTCAGCACTTTGATTACAATAACTTGTATGGATACAGTTACGAACAACTGTTCCAAACCATGCGGGTACTGAAGCTTACCTATCCTGAAGCCGAACAAATGTTTCGAAGAATGGTGTTTAACATCATGGCAACAAATTATGATGACCACACCAAAAACTTTTCATTCCGTCTTAAAAAAGATGGCAAGTGGGAACTATCTCCGGCTTATGATGTCTGTTATTCCTATGATCCCAATAACATCTGGGTAAGTCAGCATACTCTGAGCATAAATGGAAAACACAAGGATGTAACCAAAGCCGATTTAATAACCATTGCCTCTGCTAACAATATTAAAAAGGGAGAAAAAATTATTGATGAAATAAAATTGGTGGTAAGTAATTGGCAACAATACGCTGAAGAAGTGAAAGTTGCACAAAATTTAAGAGATTCAATTACTAAAACACTCATCGCATTGAAATAATCGACAAGTATAAGGCACTACCTAATTTCGAAAACGACACATATTTGGCAAGAAAATAGAAAACTTGAATTATTTGTACCTTATTTGTACCGTTACACTATCAATTAATTGATTTTAAGATATTTATATTTTCTGCATCGGAAAGTAAGATAGGGCGAGCCATTGAAGAAACCAACAAGCAAAAATTACTCTTCCGCACCATGCGCACAGCTGTGTGCACCATGAATAAATCATTAAACCTACGATGAATCAGCGTCCGAATGCTGTTGTCGAAGAAATTATTGTATCGGATTTTGGCAGCGTTTTTTTTTATCTGCACGTTTTGGCTTCATTATCAAAACAATCAGAATACGACAACGAGATACATAAGAGATTAATTATTAGTGATATAATAAAAAACCCATCTCTTTTTTACAAAGCAGAAACTAATAAAAAAAATTATTTGATAAATTCCTGCCTGATTGGGTTAAAACTATCGATCAGCCTCGCTATTGGGGTGAGCAGGCGAATGGTATGCTTTTGATTCGATGCCGCTGAAAACATATCACCGGCCTGAAGATACTGTTCCGGTTCGCCATCGCAGTAAAAAATAATTTCTCCGGAAGCAACATAACTGGTTTGCTCGTGCGGATGCGAATGAAACGGCTCTGCTTCAGCCCACGGACCATCGGAAAAATCTACGATGACGGTCATTAAATCCGGAGTATAAATAATTCGCCGTTCCAAACCGTCGCGGACGATTTCGGGCGTGCTTTCGTTGAATTTTATAACTGACATATTTTGAATTTATTTACAATTTGGTTATTTACAATTGACTATATAAATGCCAATAATAAATAGAAAATGGTCAATGGTTAATTGAGTTCACAACTTTTTTAATCTGCTTATCACTCAATTCACCCTGAAATACAAGCAACGAATATTTCAGTACCAAAGGTCGATCAACCGGAATAACGACTGGTTTCCGCCCCGGATAGGCAACATTTTGCATGCTGGCTTTTTTACGGATGATCCAACTTCCGGATGGTGCCGGATTCTGCGGATTACTTAGAATGGCTACCCCACCCTTTTTCCCGTCTTTCAGAAATGAACCGTATATTTTCATTGAATTACCGGCAGAAATCGCGGCATTCATAGGTTCAACCAATCCGCTTTCTCCTAAAAAACTTACATCTTCCGGTAATTTCAATCTAATTGAAAACCCACTGTAGCCTTTTTCATCATCCGAACCTCCAATACTCAGATGATCGGTCAGGGAATTTAACTTGATCTCAAAATCAAGACGCCTGTAGTTACCTACTTTGGGATAAATTGTGACGGCAGTTTCCTCCTGAAGATAAGGTGCTGATCCTTCCATCCATAAAGGTGAAATCCAGTCAGCAGTGACATTAAGGTAGCCAATTCCCTTTTGAAGGCGAAATTCAATATCGGTAACTTTTTGCTGAAAGTTTTTCAATTCCCAACCATCCGCAATAAATTTGTTATCAATCAGAATCTGGTGCCATGCCCAGAAAATACCGCGGTGGTGCAAATGATCAGCCGGAAAATCTTCGGTTAACCTTGAATTATCAGCTCCATAAAGCGGATGGATGTAATTGCAGCGACTGTACTTTCCTTCCATGTCCTTCGGGCTTTTCTGATAAAAAAATAGGCTGTCTTTCCCATCCATAAGCAAAAAACCACCCTCTTTAACAACCATATTTATTTGAGCTTTTCCACCAAATGACAGGCATATCAGGAGGAAAACAGGCAACAGTTTAAGCATTTTGTTAGTTTTAGTTTTTCAGACACACGAAAATAGCCAGAAGGATTGATAATTGACCAAAAATGCAAAAATAAATAAACCACAGATTACAAAGATTTTCACAGATGATAAAAAATACAATCTGTGGTAATCTGAGCAATCTGTGGTAAATAAACTATAATTATCAATCCATTTATCAAGCTGTCAATTTTTCGTGACCATTTTTCCTGACCACTGAGTACTTTCCGGTTAAATTTTTGGCGGTTCCCAGCCTTTGTGGTATTCGCGGCCCCAAAGGTTCATTCCGTCTTTATCTAAAATACGACCAGTTTCAGCGTTAACTTTAAATGGTTTATTAATACGAGAAGAAATATTGGCATAATGAGTCAGCATTTGGGTAATTGCGCCCTCTTCGATTGGCGAATTCAGCTTGGTTTCTTTGCCTCTGATTACGTTGAAGAAGTTGGCTACGTGTCCGTCGGTCATGTCGCCGCCGCCACCTAAAGCAGTTCCGGCTTCGCTTCCCGACGATTTGCTGTCTTTCACTTTTTTGCCGCTGCGATCGAAAAGCGTGTATCCTTCACGATTTACAAAAACAGAACCTTCGCTTCCATAAATTATTGTACCACGATCTGATCCGTAAGTTTTATGCCCGTTGCGGCTTTTTCCATCCCATTTAATTATTTTATTTCCGGGGAAACGGAAAGTTGCATCCATCGTGTCGTACATTTCCCAGCCATCGTTCAGGAAATGACGTTTTGCAGCTTCAACATCCACATGATTTGGATATTTTACCTGCAACGCCCAGCGGGCAATGTCAAGTTCATGAGTTGCATTGTTGCCAGTTTCAGCGGTTCCCCAGTTCCAGCCGTACCAATGCCAGTTGTAATCCCAGATGTCGTGCATGTATTCGCGACGTGGCGCTGGTCCCTGAAAAAGTTCCCAGTCCAATCCTTCAGGAACCGAAGCTTTTACCGGCACAGGACATTCGCCACGGTTATTGGCGTAGAATGCAACAGCCTTGTAAACATCGCCAATCGCTCCTTTATGAATTTCAGAAATGATTTCCTGTGTTTCTTTTGACGACCGTTGCTGATTTCCCATTTGGACAACCTTACCGTATTTTTTGGTGAAAGCTACCAGCAATTCACCTTCGCGCGGATTGTGACTGCATGGTTTTTCAATATAAACATGCTTGCCGGCCTGCATAGCTAACCAGGTGCCCGGTGCATGCCAGTGGTCTGGTGTTGCATTGAAAATTGCGTCAACACTTTGGTCATTCCAAATTTCATGAATATCGTTTACCAGTGTAGCTTTTCCTGAAACCTTCCCGTTCAGGTCTTTACCCACCTTTTCGCGCTGTTTTTTCATCACATCGCAGATGTAAGCAACATCCACATTGTTATTTTTATCCTTAAGCGCTGTATAATAAGCGCTTACGCGACGACCACAACCCATCAGCGCCACATTCAGACGATCGTTGGCTCCAACAATACGCGAATAACTTTTTGCACTGAATCCCGAAGTCATTCCGCCTAAAGAAATTCCGGCTGCTCCAACTGCCACATTGCGAATAAATTCCCTACGATTAGTACTCATAATTTTATGGTTTAGCTTTTTATAGTTTCCTGATTTTTATACTATTAAATTTAACGGCATCATTATGATATTGCAACAAGATTGGAGTTTCTTTGGCCATCCCGAAATTTTCAAATTTTGAGAATTTGCTTTTTTCCACAGCAGCTTTAAAAGCGTCGGAACCACGAACATATTCAACAACCTTCATACCGTTGAGCCAATGCTCAACCTTATTATCCGGGTGAACCACTATTCGTGCGACATTCCATTCGCCGGCAGGCTTGGTAAAGCGTTCCTGCTTATCGGCAGCAATAAGGTCATACAGAGAACCCATTTTCCGGTTACCATCAACTCCAGCTTTGGCATCAGGATGTCTTTGATCGTCGAGTACCTGATACTCCATTCCAACATTTGGGCCGCCATTCCCGATAAAATATTTTACACCGCTGTTGGCTCCTTCGGCAAAATTGAAATTAAACTCCAGTTCAAATGCTGAAAATTTTTCTTTGGTTACAATGTCGGTACTTTTAACTGGATTTTCCGGGCGATTGGCAATGGTCATTATACTGCCGTTATCAATTTGCCAGCCCTGTTCAGGAAATTTGTCAGAATTTAAAGCCTTCCAGCCGTCAGTTGTTTTTCCATCGAAAAGCAACTTCCAGCCTTGTTTTTTCTCAGCATTGCTTAGGTTGTTTGGCAAAAGATTTACCACATAAACATCGGCTGATTCAGTAGCTTTTAAACCAGTAGTTTTAATACGGATATTTTTCCAACGGATTTGTTTGCCTGGTTGAACATCTTTGCCAATGGCATGAACCTGAAGTGCTATTAATCCTGTTGGAGTCATGTCGTCGAATACATATGCAACAGGAACGCCATTCAACCAGGTACGAATACTACTGCCCACGCACTCGATGCGGTAATGATTCCACTCATCCATTTTAAATGCAGGTTTGGCGGCAGGATTGAGCTCTCCGGTGTATAACCATCCGCGACGGGCTTCATCGTAAATACCACCGCTCCATGCACGTGTTGACGGATCTACTTCGCACTGATAACCATGAACACGGCCTTTCATGATTTCGGGTTTACTGATACTGCGGAACTGAATTCCGGAATTCATCTGGTCAGTAACCAACAAGTCAAGTTCAAGCACAAAATCGCCGTAATCCTTATCGGTGGCAAGAAATGAATTGGGAGTATTCGAAACTGTAGTTCCAACAATCTCCCCTTTTTCGACATGGTATTTGGCCTGTCCGTTCAGTTGGTGCCAGCCAGTTAAGTCTTTACCATTGAAAAGTGGCTGCCAGCCATCCTTACTTTTTGCTGAAACTGTTGTAACTAGCAACAATAACGCAATCAAAATCTGAAATTTTCTCATGTGATTAATTTGGTTTATGATTTGGATTAAAATTTCCGTGTGCGATAACGGTTCAAATTTAAAAATTTAAATGAACTTTGAATCCATGTTTTTGAACACAAAGATGCATTACGAAGTTGCTACAGTGCGACGGACATACTCTTTTTTATAATGAATATTAATCCCTATTTTTGTTTCAAAACAAACTTTATATCCATATAAAACTTCCAATTTTGCTTTAATGAAGTCTATTATCCTGATTGTTTATGCTTTAATCCTCTTCCTGATCGGAATTCACTCTTACCTGAAAATTAAAACTCCTTTTGATTATTTCCTCGCGGGAAAAAAGACAGGAGTTTGGCAGGTTTCAGGAAGTTTACTTGCTACCATTCTGGGAGGATCTGCCATTCTTGGAACGATCGGGTTGGCAGAGAGCCAGTCGTGGGCATCAGCATGGTATATTCTGGCTGCCAGTCTGGGTCTTTTCGGATTACTTCCGATTGTCAGGAAAGTATATGCAAAAGGAAAATTCACCTTGCCCGAACTCATCGGCCAGTATTACGGAGAATCGGCACGCAAGGTCACATCGGTAATCATTCCAATTGCCTGGCTTGGAATTGTTGCGGCACAAATTATTGCCGGAGCTCAGATTCTGGTCAGCTTTTTTGGACTGAATTATTCAAATGGTGTTTTCCTCACTGCCGGCATTTTTATCGTTTACACCTACATTGGCGGTCAGGTTTCCATCATGAAAACCGATTTGTTTCAGGCTTTCTTTATTCTGGCAGGAGTCGTTCTGACTGCGATTATGATTCCTTCCGCACAGCTTCCGGCATTGCCCGATTTCGCAAGTCATTTTCCGTTCAATGCGCACTATTCGCCCTTCGATCTGTTCATTCTGATCCTCACATTTTCAAGCACTTTCGTGGTAGGTCCCGATATTTATTCGCGTGTATTTTGCGCCAAAGATTCTAAAACAGCTTTCCGCAGTGTTTTAATTGTTGCTTTAATCCTGATTCCGTTTGCATTTGTACTTTCCTATGTCGGAATGTACGCAGCCACCTTTCATTCAGGAGCTCAAAACAGTTCGGCCTTGGTCAATCTGGCCAATATTTATTTACCTGAATGGGCTTCCGGAATTTTGGTCGCTGCACTTATTTCAGCAGTACTTTCAACAGCCTCCACTACCCTGCTCACTACTTCCATGATTTTAAGCGAACTGTTTCACAAAGACATCAACAATCAGAAATCATTCGGCCAAACCAAACTTTTTTTAATTGCTGTTGGTATTTTAAGCATGCTTATTTCATTGAAAGTTACGTCCATCGTTTCGTCACTTTTGCTGGCACTTTCGTTTTATTCAGGCGCATTTATTATACCTATGATCGCGGCACTTTTCAACCTGCCGTATAACAAACGTTTCAGCATTGCTGCCATGCTTTCAGGAGGTATTCTGGCATTATCCGGCAAACTGATGATGACTTTTGACCACCTTGAAACCGGCCAATTTGTGCTAATTTCAGGATTTATCCTGAATGCATTGTTACTTTTTATACCTTTCGGGAGAGAAAATAAGCCAATATGAAATCACTTGTTCTTGAAAAATACAACGAATTTATCATACGTGAAACAGAAATTCCGGAGGTAAAACCCGGGTGGGTACTGATAAAAGTAGAAGCCTGCGGAATTTGCGGAAGCGACGTGCACGGAATGGATGGCAGCACAGGTCGCCGGCAACCTCCGGTAATCATGGGGCACGAAGCTTCCGGAACCATTGCCCGGCTTGGTGAAGATGTTCAAAACTGGAAAATGGGCGATCGGGTAACTTTCGATTCGACCATTTCGTGCGGCGAATGTTTTTACTGCAAACGCGGCGACATCAATTTATGCGACAACCGGCGCGTGCTGGGCGTTTCGTGCGACGAATACCGACAGAACGGAGCATTTGCCGAATTTGTAACGGTTCCGGCGCGCATTCTGTATTCTATTCCTGAAAACATCAGTTTTGAACAAGCTGCGATGATCGAAGCCGTTTCGGTGGCTGTTCATGCAGCAGCCATCTGTTCGGTTCAGGCAAATGATACCGCCGTTGTTATTGGCTGCGGAATGATTGGGTTGCTTTGCATTCAGGCCCTGAAAGCTGCCGGTTGCGGAAAAGTAATTGCCATTGATCAGGTTGAGGAAAAACTAAAATTAGCCATTGATTTGGGCGCTGAACTTTCAATAAAATCAAGCGATCCTGAATTAGTTAAAAAAGTATTGAACGAAACCGAAAATCGCGGTGCCGACATTGCTTTTGAAGTGGTTGGAATTGAAACAACCGTCAATCTTGCAGTTGATTGCACGAGAAAAGGCGGAACAGTTACTTTAATTGGCAACTTGGCTCCTGAAATAAAATTTCCGCTTCAGAAAGTGGTGACGCGCCAACTGAAAGTTCAGGGTTCATGCGCTTCCGCCGGGGAATATCCGCTTTGCATTGAACTCATTGCTTCGGGAAAAATAAAAGTTGACCAACTGATCAGCAAAGTTGCGCCTTTGGAAGAAGGTAACGATTGGTTTCATCGACTTTATAACAAAGAAGCCGGATTGATGAAAGTGATTCTGAAACCGTGAAAGAAAGTGATCAGTGGTCAGTCGCAGTGTTCAGTGTTCAGCGTTTAAACCGTGCATTTCGAAAAGACAAACTTGGAACCTGAAACTTATAACTTTAAACTATATAAATCATGACAATCAACGTCGCCATTATCGGCTGTGCAAAAATTGCACATTTGCACGCCAAAGCCATTTTACAAATACCAGAACTGAATTTTAAGGCTGTTTGGAGCCGGACTCCGGAATCAGCACAAAAGTTTGTTGAGGAATATGGAGTGAAAGCTTATTCTTCCATTCCGGAGATGATAAAAGCTGAAAATATCCAGATGGCTGTAATTTGCACAGCACATCCATATCATGCAGGCCCTGCTATTGAAGCAATGGAAGCCGGGGCGCATGTGCTGATTGAAAAACCTTTGGCCTCCACCCTTCAGGATTGCGACCTGATTATTGAAGCTGCCCGGCGGACAGGATTGAAAACCGGAGTAATCAGCCAGCGCAGATGGTATCAACCCATTGTACGCATGAAAAAAGCCATCGATGAAGGCAAAATCGGAACTCCGGCACTGGGAACGATTCAAATGCTTGGATGGCGCGACCGCTCCTATTTTGAAGGAGATGAGTGGCGCGGATCGTGGAAAATGGAAGGCGGCGGAGTTTTGGTCAATCAGTCGCCGCACCAACTCGATTTGCTGCAATGGCTGATGGGCGATATCGACGAAGTTTTTGGCTACTGGAGCAATATCAACCATCCATACATTGAAGTGGAAGATACGGCTGTGGCAATCATCAGGTTCAAAAATGGCGGACTGGGAAATATTCTGGTGAGCAACTCGCAAAAACCCGGAATCTACGGCAAAGTGCACATTCACGGAAGTAATGGCGCAACTGTTGGTGCTCAACCTGAAGGTGGCGCCATGTTTATCGCCGGAAAAACCACCATTGCCGAAGCTCCCAAACTTGATCTATGGACGATTCCGGGCGAAGAAAACCAACTGGAAGAATGGAACAAAGCTGATAGCGACGAATTTCATTCTGTGGATGCGATGACCTGGTATTTTAAACAACAACTCGAAGATTTTAAAGATGCCATATTGAATGACCGTCCACCAATGGTAACCGCCGAAGAAGGCCGCAAAACGGTTGAACTTTTTACTGCCATTTACCGCTCTCAACGTGATGGAAAACCGGTAAAATTTCCGCTGGTGCCGGAATATGAGCGGGAAGATATGGATGGGAGATTGTTGTAGATACTATAGTCATCAGGTGACTCAAAGTCACCTGATGACTATTTCATTACCTGTTTAATAAATCAGTAACTTCCTGCTTCAAAGTCGGCAAATGATTGATTACGATTGCCCAAATATTTACAGGTTCCAATGAATCATAGCCATGGATAATTTTATTTCTGGCATCAACAATACGCCTTGCATTAGAAATTTTTATCAATGGATTAATTTTCAACAATTGATTGATGGCTTCACCAATTATTTCGAGATTCCGCTCAACAGCATCCTGAAGCATCTGATTCTGTTCAAATTTATCATACGTTTTAGGTTCACCAATATAGCTGTCGATATTAACGATGCAGGTTTGAATATCAAATAAATATTTCTTCTCCCTATTATCCATAAATCAATTGTTTCGTATTGTTTACTTCTTTAATAAAATATGGATTTTTCAAGGAACTTTCAGTAATCAGATCAATTTCACGATTAAAATGTATCCTTAATGAATCGTATAGCGACCACCACAATTCTCCCTTTTCCAGTGGACCAATGTTATCCTGAAATGTAATCAATAAGTCGATATCACTTTGAGCAGAAAAATTTTCAGTTGTCGCGGAGCCAAACAAATAAGCCTTTTCAACTTTGTGTAATTGAAATATCGGCTTTAGTAATTCTATTTTATTCGATATTGACCTTTTCACGAATTCAATATTTACGATTAGGTTACTAAGTTAATAGTTTAAAATCGAATATGCGCTATTCATCAAACTTCAGCTTAAAAACCACCACTTCGGGCCGGTTGCCAATTCTGACCGTCGGCCCCCAGGTTCCATAGCCTGATGACACATAAAAATGGGTATCGGCTTTTTTCAGGTATCCCCAGCTCAACTCAAAAATCGACTTTATCAGGTAGTTGAACGGCCAAAGTTGTCCGTTGTGGGTATGCCCCGAAAGATGAAGGTCAACTTTGG
>CAMDGL010000133.1 GCA_945897845.1 Chitinophaga pinensis
GATAAAGAAACTCCCAAAATCCGAATCTGTAGAAATTTGGATTTTGGGAGAGCTATTAAGAGAAATCTTTTTGACACCTACATTTCCAAAGGGTTTTTAACTATTGGAAGTTTGGCCATATTGGGTTTGCTAACTTTTGTGATTTCAATATCCTTAAAAAGGAAAGCATCCGGAGTGATAAATGTAGCCGGACAGCCGTTCACAAAATCAGATTTGTGTTGAATATCCTCGCCTGCGGTTGTATTCAATACAATTTTATGGCTTCCTGCTCCGGAAATTTTGCGCAGATCATTTAGGGTAAGTCCCTTGAAAGCTGCTGACCGGATTAGTTTTTCCTCACCTGTCTTCACATCAACCTTGTAAACCTTCTTTAATTCCGACATATTCGGAGTCATCTCGCGCACAATCAAGGCATAATCGAGACCTTCTTCCTTGGCCATTTCAAGCAGCTTTTTCTTCAGTTCTTCCCTCGAAACAGCATCTTTATAGTCAACCTCAATCACTCCCGGAACAACCATCGGATTTAAGGTGGTGAATGGCAAACGAACATGCCCGTTTGGTTGTCTAACTTTACTGGTCGGTGATCTTCCTGAAAGCAGGTTTTTAAGTATTCCGTTTTCAATCAATATTGTTGCCTCGGGAGGAACAGTTCCATCCATGTCAATTGGGTAAGCTCCCACAAGTGGAACTCCATTAAACGATTTCATCAAAGGTTTTGCAACTACCGATAAACCTTCTGCAGATACTTTTTTATCAATCCTTTCGTCAGCATAAACCCTGTTTTGCATAGCCGGGTTCATTCCGGTATTGCCTGTAACCGGTTTACGCATTGCGCTCAGGTTTTCATTTTTAGCATAAAACATGGTTTTGCGAACCGCCTCGCTGGCAGCCTGGTCTTCGAAAAGAACCGGGCCATTGTAAACATCGTCAAAGACGGGAGCATCTTTCAAGGCCAAAAGTGTTTCAGCCAAAGTTTTTGCATCCTGAATAACCTGCTCTTTTGTAGGTAAATCAGCTTCGTTTAACGCATGATAAATCTGGTAGAGTTCAAATATTTCGCCACTGGCAGCCTGCGACTCGGCCTGAATAACCAACCGGAGAAATGACATGGGGTAGCTGGCCTTCGAACCTTCGCTGTTTGAATAATAAACATTGGCTTTGTAACCATTCATGCGAGCCCATGAACCAGACAGCGATTTATATGATTTAAATGCTGCGGAAATATCATTCGAATACTGGGTTAGTTTCTGATTGTCGAACTTTAACGAGATTTCTGGATTTTCAATTAATACTTTTTCGCCGGCAATAAAATCAGGTAATCCAACAATATCTTCATCCTGAGTTTTGCTTTTCAGTGCCGATTGCTTCGATTCGTAAATCTCGGCTGAAAGTTTATAGGCCCGGTCAAGATAAGTCCATAACCTGCGCTGTATTTCCTGGACCGAATTATCAAGCGGAAGCATTCCGAAAGTGCGCATGAAGTACGATGAAGCCTTTGGGTCGGAATAATTGAGATTATTACTGGTGTAATCGCCCACTAAAACCAGATTGTTACAGACGATCCTGTTGGGCGATTCGTTTAACCTGACGAGCCCACCCAACGACGATTGCAGAGAGAATATATTGATGTCAACCGTATTCAATCCGATGTAGAATGGGTCTTTCATTCCTTCCAAATGAAGGTTTTTCAGGTTTCTGGAGATTTCTTGTTCCATGGCCTGATGAATGACTTTTTTGGTTTCCTGGGCTGTAAGCGACAATCCCAAGAACATGACAAATAGGACGATATATATATTAGTCTTTTTCATTTTTTAAAATTTACATGTAAATAACGTTTCGGATTGCTTAAAAAGGTCGGTCGAGAATAGGTTTTGTGTTCGCCGATTTTTGCTTTTTCTGAATTTCAATTTTCTTAACAAACATCATCGGGCAAACACTCGAAACCGGAACTCCGCCTGACTCTGCTCCGCAGGTTCCGGTAAAAAGACCAAGTTCACCTCCAACAGCTTCAATTTCAGAAAACATGGCCAAAGGAGTTCCAACCAGGTTAATGCCACGAACCAGTTCATCCGGTTTTCCGTCCGAATAAACTTTGTAAACTTCAAGTGGAGTTACATTAAAGGCGTTGGGCTGAATTCGCCCCGTACTGGTAAAACCTCCTGAAACTTCCTTAAAAAAGAATCCGAATTCCAGGTTTTGCTTTTTTAATTCTTCGACAAATAATTTACGCAAATCGGGTTCTGAATACATCTGATCAGATTCAACAATCAGGTTCGATTGCCTTGCTACTGGCTGAAGTCCGTTCTGTGCGCGCCCGTGCCCGTTCGATTTGGCAAATCCTTCAATTGGTGTGCGATTGGTCAGAAAGTCGGTCAAAACGCCTTTTGAAACCACATTCACCCGTTGTCCTTTAGTTCCCTCATCATCATATTCGTATGATCCTGAAAGTTTGGACCCCTTGTAAACGGATATAGTCGGATCAAAAATTACCGACAGGTTTTTATTGAGTACCTGCTGTCCCACTTTATTTTTAAATGTTTGAGCATCGTTTTCGCTTTTCATTCGCGCCGCTTCAACGCGGTGGCCAAATATTTCGTGAAAAAACACTCCTGTTGCTACGCCTGACAACAAAGCCGGTCCGCTGTAAGGATCAACCACCGGTGCTGTTTTCAGGTTTTCAAGGGTTTTTATTAATACAGTAATATCGGCCAAAACCGTTTCATCTTTCGGAAGATCTTTCAAATCGGTAGCGTAGTAGCTTTTGTAAAGGGGTAATTCCATCCCATCGTCGGCCAATACATTTCCTGAAATGGAAAGATTGATGTGGGGATGGTTCTCGACAATCTTCGAACCCTCAGATGAGACAAAGTAGTCTCTTCCGTTTACGATCGACAGCCTTACTGATGAATTGGTTATCTCTTTACTGCCAGAGAAAGCTTTCGAATATAAGCGAACTTTATTTTTCATTTTTTCTTCCGAAGCTTTGTCCAGCGACATTTTCAGCGGCGATTCAGAATACTGAACTGCTGTTCCGGGGACAAAATCAGATGATTTATCTTCGTTGGGCGCATTAACAGCATTGCTTCCTTTAACCTGGGTAAGCCGTTGTATGGCCTGGAAATATTGCTCATTGGTGGCTTGCCATAATATTTGCCGAATGGCGTCCTCGTTATTGTCGATGGGTAATTGTGGTCGACTTGCAAACATGAAGGGATTCGATCCTTTTATTTCATGAAAATTGTCAAGTTCCGGCGAACCTACACGCATCATCGTGGTTAATTGGCGAGTGGCGCTATGTGCAACTCTTTCGAGACAGCCAAATGAGCCAGCAATATCAACTGTCGATTGTTCTCCAACCCTGTAGCTTAGAAAATACGCTGGTATTTCCTGTTTTTTCAACTCCGGGAATTCCCGGTTAAGCTCTTTTTCAAGTAAGTCGAGAAGAGGATCTTGTGCAAAAACAAACTGGCAATTCACAAACATGAGAATAACCAGTGCGAAGAGAATTTTTTGAAGCATAAATTGATTTTTAGTTAATGGGAAAACCAAAGTTAACAAATTCAATTATGCAAAGGGCTATCTTTAACAAAAAAAAGTTTTAACGATCCAGCCAACTCTTAAACTCCACCACACGTTCGCGGGCAACGATGATATCGGGATCGTCGATTCCCTCAATTTTCAGGCGAAGCCGGGAGTTGGTCCATGCCAGAATGTTGGTGCAGGCTTCGATGGAAACAATGTATTTGCGGTTGATGCGGAAGTAGTTTTCAGGATCTAGCATCGGTTCCAGCTGGTCGAGCGCATAATCGATGCAATAGGTGTGCGAGTCGCTGGTCCGAATAAAACTGGCTTTCTCCTGACTGTAAAACACCAGAATGTCCTCAGCAGGTACACTTTTTATTTTGTCACCCACTTTCACCATGAAACGCGATTTGTAGGCCTTTTCGGAAGCCGGTTTGCTGATGGAAAGTATCTTTTCGAGTGACAGTCCGGGTGAGAAATGCTCAGCCTTTTCAATGGCTTTCCGGAGTCGTTCTTCTTCAATTGGTTTCAGCAAATAGTCGATTCCGTTGGTCTGAAAAGCTTCGATGGCATAATGGTCGTATGCCGTGGTAAAAATGATCGGGCATCGAACGGAAACCTGTTTGTAAATCTCAAAGCTCAGTCCGTCGGCCAGTTGAATGTCGGAGAAAATCAGCTCTGGCTCCGGATTGTTTTTCAGATATTTTACTCCGTCGCGCACCGATTCTAGGCGGGCAACTACCGTCATGCTTGGAGCCACTTTTGCCAGCAACCGCTCCAGATGATTGGCAGCACGGGTTTCGTCTTCGAGAATAATTACTCTCATTTCTCTAATGCTTTTAAAATGGGCAATCTCACCAAAAACCGTTCATCAGAAGTGATAATTTTGATGGGTTTTTCAGAAAAAAAGGCATACTGCTGTGTAATGTTTTTCAATCCGGTTTTTTTTGAGTCGTCGCCCGCACTTTTTGGTTGCACATTATTTTCCACTTCCAGCAAATCAGCATTTTTCCGGATTGAAATCCGCAGTGGAAATGCCTCGGAAACCTCGTTGTGTTTCACTGCGTTTTCAATCAGCAATTGCAGGCTCATGGGCACAATGTAATCGTCGGCGTTGGCCTCAACATCAATTTCAATCTTCAGCTTCTCTTCGAAACGGGTTTTCAGCATAAACGTGTACGAACGGATAAATTCGAGTTCATCGCGCAGCGGAACCAGTTCTTTGTCGCGGCTGTCGAGCACATATCGGAATAAATCGCTCATCTGCTGAATAAACTTCACAGCTACTGCCTGATCGTCGTAAACCAGATCGCTCAAAACATTCAGGCTGTTAAAAAGGAAATGCGGATTGATCTGGTTCCGGAGCGATTCGTATTTGTAAGCCAGCATTTCCACTTTTAGCTTTTCGGCCTGAATAAAAGATCGCTTCCATGCCTGAAAGAATCCGATCGTGGTAAATATCAGCGAAATAACAAACGATATCATGAGCGTGTAAGGGAGTGACCTGAGAATCGAATGCCAGGATTGGGCAGGCAAAACATGATTCCAAATGTAAAAATTAATGAACTGTACCAGAATAAATGCAGTCATTGAATAAATCAGAAATGTGATAATCTGGATAAATGTTTTTCTAATGGGGGTTTCGATCCATGATATTTTACGGTCGATGTATCCATGAATCCATTGAATTCCGGTCCATTGGGTAATAGTGATACTGAATGCCCACAGGAAACCGATCAGGAAAGTCTGCCAATCCTTGAGGGCACCTGAAATAAAAAGAAATAGGAGGAGAAGGCTCAAACCGGCATTGGCCAAAATGAAGGAAAACAAATTAACCTGTTTATTTCCGAACCTGAATGGAGTCATTTGCAAATTGATTAGATAATTTATTCATTTTGTAAAAGTAAAGTAAACAAAAATTGTTTTAATGTCTTTGAATTCCGGTTTTGCAGGTATGTTTCTGATTTCATTTTCTAAATAACTCAAAACTCAAAACTCACCCCGAAGTCCGCAGGCGGCCTTCCCCTCTCTCTTTCAAAAAGAGTGGGGGAGAGCATCGCAGATGCGACGGGCTGAGTCAAGCTGAGACCTTTTAGGGCTAAAGCCCCATCTTTTTTTGTGCCTCATGTCCGTTGGTTGAAGCCAACGGCAAAGGATATACCTGCGAATGAACAATTTAGCAGACAAAAGCGATATTCTTTGCCGTCTGCTTTAGCTGACGGAAATGAAAATCCCATTTTCCAGAGGCTTCAGCCCAATTGCTTCCTTAGCTTGACGGCTTTGGGGTGCGAGGGGGTGAGCGAGTCAAGCTTAAAATAATTACCCACACCAAACGTTATAGCCCACTGTATTATTCGCAACCTTTCACAACTCCTTCAACCTGATCTTTTCCCCAGTTGGGATGAATCGGCGACTTGGGTTTGAAATTGTCCCAGTTGGCCAGTAATTCTTTGGCTTGCGGACAGAACGATTTTGGATCCTGTCCGGTGAACTGCGCAGAACCCATGTCCATTTGTAGTTTCAGCAGTTGTGCCCGTGGGTTGGAAGCATCCAAAGCAAGCGCTTTGCCAAGTGCCTGACCTGAAAGTCCACTGTATTCCTGACCACGTTCCATCGGATTTACCACCAGACGACCAACAAGGTAAAATGCCTGCAATACAGAAACTTCCGATTCAGCAGGAACCATTTCAAGCAAGGAAGTAACCGATTTTTCGGCAACATCCAGATAACCATCCTTTTTTGTTGCATCCTGTTCCATAAAACTCATCAGGATATAGCATTGTGCATGGTAATACAAAGGCAGCCATTCGCTTTTTTCGACATTGGCAATCATCTGAAATTTATTGCCCAACGCATGAAAATCGGCTACACTTTTACAGGTTGCATACTGCCCGAGCGTTTCGCCCATGGCCTGATAATACTCCGGCTTTTGAGCCATTGAAACTAAACTAACCAACACTACTGCAAGTGATAAAATGATCTTTTTCATGATTTTTTTGATTTAAAAGCCCCTCCCAAACCCTCCCCGAAGGGGGAGGGCTTAAAAAAAGAAGCCAGTTGTAAATTTATACTAGATAACTAATTCAATATCAAAACAAACTATTCCACATCCATGGTGCCTAAGCCCCCTCTTTTGGAGGGGGTTGGGGGAGGCTTTCCTTCCTATTATTCAATCTTATCCAACTGGTTCGCATTTCCTTTTCGTGTCAGGGTGATGAAACAGCCCAACACGTAAAACTGGTTCGAACCGGGTTGGATGGCGGCTCCCGGATACCGGCCGTTTGCATCCGGATTGTTGCTGTACCGCTGCCCGAATTCATTTTTAAAATCAAGCACATTGGTCACCGCACCGTAAACAATGATATTCTGACGGTACAAAAAACTCCAGCTTAAATCCAGGCTTCGGTAAGCCAGCATCTTTTCGCCGTTAAATACCGTTGAATTGGGATCGTTGAATACCCGTGGCGACGAATACCTGAAATTAACGCCAGCCAGTGATCTAAGATTACCAAACCAATGTTTGTAAACTACCGAAAGGTTGTGCTTGCTGGAGAAAGTTGGAATTGCTTGCTCCGGAAAATTACGGTAATCGCGTTTGGTATCCACATAAGAATATGAAATCCAGTAATCGCCGTTTTTGATCGATTTTTTATCCCTCCAGAAAAGATCGACCCCTTTGGCGTAGCCGCTTCCGGAGTTATTGTAACTGGTTGGCAGGTAAAATTCGCCGCCGGTCAGCTTCACTAACTCTTTGTAATCTTTGTAATAAAGCTCAACACGAATGGTGCGTTGATTTGCCGACGACTGAAAACTAAAGGTATAATGATCGGCCCGTTCGGGTTTCAACAAAGCGGTGTAAAGCAGGTAATCATCTACCGGATTCTGGTAGAACCAACCGTAAGCTGCAGAAAACTGGCTTTTATCGGTGATTTTATAGGCGGCAGACAATCTGGGCGAAACTGTGAAACTATTCAGGTAATCTGAATATTCAACACGGCCGCCAATGCGGGTGACGAACTTTGTCGAAGCATAAATCTGCGCTTCGGTAAATCCGGAAAAAGTATGATTGAGAAAGCTGTTATCATGAGTTTCATCGGGCATTTGCACATTTTGAGTGAATTTCTTCGAGAACAATTCACCGCCCATTTTCAGGATCAGTTTTTCGCTGAAAGGATATGAAAACACACTTTTGAGGTGCGTTCCCTGAGTCTGTTTGGCAACAGCAGTCTGGTCGAACTGAATATCATCGGTATTGTTCGTGAACGATGCAGCAGTATTGACCGACCATCTTTCGCCCAATTTATCGTTCCACGAGGCATTCAGAAACTGATTGCCATTTTTAAGCCGGTAATCAATTGGTATTCCAGCAGCATCCAGATTTTCCTGACTGAGCGTAAAACTGCCGTTATCGAAACTTGAATAGAACTTGAACATACCCGTTTTGCTTGTCTTTTGCCGAACACTCACTGCACCTGTAGCCGATTCAGGATACTTGCCCCAATCGTAATTCTGCGGAGCCAGACTCATGTACGGAGCCAGATTGTTGTAACTCAGAGTTCCGGTAACCGCGCCATTCTTCCACAATTTGGTTCCGGCAACTTCCAATCCAACCGACAAGAGCGACAAATCGAGTTGGTCTTCGGCGGGCATATCGTTGGTGCTGAGCAATAAAACTGATGAAAGCGCCTGACCGTATTCGGCAGAATATCCGCCGGTACTGAAAATAGTTCCTTTAAACATCCAGGGACTGAACCTTCCGCGGGTAGCCAGATTGGGTGCAGAAGAATTATAGGGAACCGACACCAGCGAACCGTCAATGTAAGTTTGTGACTCATCGCTGTCGCCACCTTTTACAAACAGCCTGCCCGATTCACCGTTGACCGTGGTTCCTGGTAACGACTGCAAAGCACCAAAAACATCGCCAACCGCACCGGCAGTTGTAAGCATATCGATGGGCGTGATGGTTACAGCCTGTTTTTTATCGCCTGCTTCGAAAGTTCCGGCGGTAATGGTAACGGCATTCAACTCGTTAAAAGCTTCTTTCAGCTTGACATGCAGCCGAATCGTATCGCCCTTCAATTCCACCACCTGAGAAAATGATTCGTAACCAATAAACTCCACCAGCAAAGTTTGTGTTCCGGTTTTATTTGTTTTAAACCTGAATTCCCCATTTTCTCCGGAAGAAGTTCCATCGTAAGTTCCCTGCAAATAAGCATTGGCGCCGGGCATTGGTTCTCCTTTTTCCTGAGTTACTTTCCCGGTGACAACCGTTTGCGAAAAGACATTCAGGCTAAATAAAAGTGAGGTGATTATTATTACTGCTGTTTTCATGTTTCTGACTTCTTCAAGTTTCACGATTCAAAAGTGAAACAAAGTCTTTGAAGCAAAAAAAAACAGTTACTGAACTGTCGGAAAAGATGGATGAATTGTAAAAATACACTGATTAATCCAAAACCTTCTGCACCACCATGATCCCATCCCGAACCGGAAGAATCACATTCTTTACCCGTGGATCGTTTTGAACCAACTCGTTAAACTCAAGAATTCCACGGGTTTGATCTTCGCCTGCAGCATCGGGATCGGCTACTTTGCCGTCCCACAGAACATTGTCGGCCAGCAGAAATCCGCCAACCGGAATCTTATCAAATACCAAATGGTAATAGCTGCAGTAATCACGCTTGTCGGCATCGATAAAAATCAGGTCGAACGATTGGTTGATTGAAGTGATAATTTGCCGCGCATCGCCAATGTGCTGAACGATACGGTCGGCCATACCCGATTTCAGGAAGTATTTATGTGCAATCGTTTCCAGTTCGTCGTCGATTTCGATGGTATGCAACTGCCCGCCTTCAGCCAGTCCTTTTGCAAGGCACAATGCTGAATAACCCGTAAAAGTGCCGATTTCAAGAATACGCCGGGGTTTAATCATGCAACTGATCATGCTCAGGATTTGCCCTTGCAGATGACCAGACAACATGCGCGATCCCAA
This sequence comes from Chitinophaga pinensis, assembly GCA_945897845.1. GTDB lineage: Bacteria > Bacteroidota > Bacteroidia > Bacteroidales > Prolixibacteraceae > Aquipluma. The sequence goes on from CAMDGL010000133.1 coordinate 9,512, forward strand.
TACTTTGATATGTGTTTCGCGGTCGAGTTCACGAAGAAAATCCTCTTCAGAAGAAGTATGGCTTAAAATATACTGGTCGAGCAAAACAGGATCGGTCATTTTACTGATAAATTAAAGTACTGCTTTGTGGTTCATCCAGTATTTCGTTGGCAATTTCGAGGATCTCGGCGCAGCCAATTGCTTCTATCTTTTTGAAAATTGTTTCCAGCGTGTCAACCCGATCGAAAAACA
>CAMDGL010000134.1 GCA_945897845.1 Chitinophaga pinensis
CTCAGGAATATCCATCACAAAACAGGCATTCATTCTCCTTACCGAAATACACGAATTCTTGCTATTGCCAGCGTTGCCGCCAGCATATTATTCATGATTTATTTTCAGTTTTTCGCACCGATCAATCCGGAATCAATTGAAAATGAGCAACAGGTGCAATCGATTATTCCAGGCAGCAACAAAGCAATTCTTATCCTTGCCGATGGTAGTGAGTACGATCTTACAACAGGTAACAAATCCATCATTACTACTGATGGCACCGAAATCAAAAATACCGGCAACCAACTCGAATACATCGGTACAGCCGGACGAACTGCTGACATGAAATACAATACTTTAAAAATTCCACGTGGCGGCGAATATTTCCTGATACTGTCCGACAGCACCAAAGTGTGGCTGAATTCGGAAACTACCCTGCGTTTTCCTGTTCAGTTTGCAGCCGATATTCGCAGCGTTGAACTCACCGGGGAAGCTTATTTTGAAGTATCAAAAAATGAAAAGAAACCATTTATGGTCAGTTCAGGAAATCATCTGGTCAAGGTTCTTGGAACTCAATTCAATATTTCGTCGTACGCTGACAACCCAAACATATATACAACTCTGGCAGAAGGAAAGGTGGAAGTTTCTTCAATCAGTAATCCTGAAGTTTCACTGATGCTGAAACCCAGTGAACAGAGTATCTTAAATTCCGGCAACAATCAGATTCAAAAAAGAACTGTAGATGTAAATCAGTATGTTGCATGGAAAGACGGGCGTTTTGTTTTTCGCGATCAGACATTGGAAGAAATCATGCGCACCCTTTCCAAGTGGTATGATGTACAAGTCGTTTTTTCAGATGAAGCCGACAAGCAATTAATGTTTACCGGAAACCTTGAACGTTATGCTGATTTCGGTGATATTCTGGCAAAAATAGAGAAGACCAATGAGGTGAATTTTACAATTAAGAACAATACAATAATGATTGAATAGGAAAGAAAAAGGCGGGAAATGTTCGCACCATTCCCCGCCCCGCTTGTAGTAAAATAACAATGTTTATTAACTTACAGTACAAATCTATGAAAAAAAAGCGATGTAACTCTATCCGTTGGCACGGGTGGAAAAAACTATTCCTTACGATGAGGATAACTGTATTATTTATGCTGCTGGGACTTTTGCAGGTATCGGCAAGTGTTTATTCACAACAGACAAACCTGGTATTAAGGCTGGAAAACAGCAGTATTGAACAGGTTCTGAAGAAAATTGAAGAACAGAGTAAGTTCTACTTCCTTTACAGGTCTGACCTTTTGAAGGACGTACCTTCGGTGTCCATTCAGGTGAAAGATGCAAAACTGGAAGATATACTGGACAAAATTCTGGTTCCAAACGGTTTTTCGTATGAAATCGAAGACCGGGTGGTAGTGATTAAAAAAGCAACTGAAAAGGCTGCACCTGTTCCTGTTGAACAGCAAAAAGGCGTGACAGGAACTGTTAGGGATAAAAGCGGCGAAGCGATTCCCGGCACTTCGGTTGTGGTGAAAGGAACCACCACCGGAACCATTACCGACAACGATGGTAATTTCCGTCTGAATGTACCTGAAAATGCCCAGTCACTGGTATTTTCCTTCGTTGGTATGATTTCGCAGGAAGTGGCCATTGCAGGAAAAACAACTTTCGACATTGTACTTCAGGACGAAACTGTGGGAGTTGACGAAGTGGTAGTAATCGGTTATGGTACCCAGAAAAAGGTAAACCTTACAGGTGCTGTTTCTGCAGTTAAAATTGACGATAAAATTACCAGCCGTTCCTTGTCCAATGTTTCATCTGGTCTGACAGGTCTTGTTCCTGGCCTTGCTGTAAACCAGAATTCTGGTATGGCCGGAAAAAACGATGTTTCGCTGCTCATACGTGGTCTGGGAACTGTTAACAATGCCAATCCTTTGGTAGTTGTTGACGGGATGCCCGATGTGGACATCAACCGACTGAACATGAACGACATTGAAAGCATTTCTGTATTGAAAGATGCAACTTCGTCAGCCGTTTACGGTTCACGTGCTGCCAACGGCGTCATCCTGATTACTACAAAATCAGGAAAAGGAATGGATAAAACCAACATTACCTACTCAAGCACTTTTGCTTTGGAAGTCCCAACAAAAGCGTATGAATTCATGGCCGATTATCCACGTGCCCTGACCCTTCATCAAAGGCTGGCAGCGGTTAACACACTTCGTTCAAATTATACATTTAAAGACGGAACAATTGATCAGTGGATGGCCCTCGGAATGATTGACCCATTGCGTTACCCGAATACGGATTGGTGGGATGTGCTGATGCGCGATGGTCAGGTTCAGAACCACAACCTTTCGGCTTCAGGCGGAAATGAAAAATCGAATTTCTTTATTTCTGTTGGACTGATGGACGAAAAAGGTCTTCAGATCAACAACGACTTTTCCCGCTACAATGCACGTTTCAACTACGATTACAAAGTTCGACCGAATATGAATGTCGGAGCCAAATTCGCCGGAAACTGGTCGAAATATACCTATGCTTTGGAAGATGGTTTTACCGACGACAACGCAACCAATACTGCAGGGTTCGACCTTCAGTATGCCATTTCAGGAATGACCCCTTATGACCCGGTTTCCGGAAATTACGGCGGAGTAATGGCCTACAACGAAGATCCACAGGCCTACAATCCTTATACCGTTTACACGAATAACCTGAACCGTCAGAATCGTCAGGAAGCCAATACCAGCATCTACTGGGACTGGACACCTATTAAAGGTTTGACTGCAAGGATTGATTATGCTTTGAACTATTACAACCAGTTCCGCTATACTGCAGCTATTCCAAACCGTTCGTTTAACTTTCAGACAAATGCTTATGGATCGCGTACATATGTCGGAACAAATGCCGGGGTTGCCAATTACACCAACACCGGTTACAAAACACAGTTAAACGGTAGATTAAATTACCAGACTACCATAGCCGAGCATCACGATATCAGCGCTTTGTTTGTATATGGTGAGGAATATTGGTATGCAAGGTCTCAAACGAGTTCACGTACTGACAGATATCATCCTTCGCTTCATGAAATTGATGCAGCTCTTTCAGGCACAACTCAGGGAGCCGGTGGAAACTCAAATGCTGAAGGATTGAGGTCGTACATTGGCCGATTAAACTACGCAGCCTACGATAAATATTTGTTTGAAGTAAACTTCCGTTACGATGGATCTTCCAAATTCCTACCCGGCAGTCAGTATGGGTTTTTCCCGTCGGCAGCTTTGGGATGGCGTTTTACCGAAGAAAAATTCCTTCGCCCATTTCTTGAAGGATTCTTATCGAATGGCAAGCTTCGCGTATCATATGGAGGTTTGGGTAACAACAGTGGTGTTGACCGTTATGAGCAGCAGGAAACACTGGCAGCAAACCATTATATGGTTGCCGGAACCATTGCCTTAGGATTGGTAAACAGCAAAATGGTGAATCCTGAATTATCATGGGAAACCACCAGTGTTTTAAATATTGGTTTGGATCTGGGATTCTTTAAAAACAGATTGACTACAGAAATTGATTATTACGACCGTTTGACTTCAGGCATGAACCGACCTTCTGAAATGTCGATCCTGTTGACCGGCGCTTATGATGCTCCCCGCAAAAATATCGGTGACCTGCGAAACCGTGGTATTGAAGGTAATTTTACATGGAAAGACAAAATCCGCGAATTCGAATACAGTTTCAACCTGAATGGTGCTTATAACTCAACTGTTCTCGAAAAATGGAATGAATTCCTTGGACGAGGATATACATTCCTTGACATGCCCTACCATTTTCTTTATACTTATGAAGATATGGGAATCGCCCAGACCTGGGCAGATGTTTACAATGCCACTCCTCAGGGAGCTTCTCCAGGTGATATTCTTCGGAAGGACCTGAATGGTGACGGACGGATTGATGGTAACGATAAGAAAGCTTATCCCCGCGTTCAACGCGACCGGCCAACCACCAATTTTGCATTCAATGCCAGCGTTGCCTGGAAAGGATTTGATTTAACCGTACTTTTTCAAGGTGCTGCCGGACGTAAGGACTACTGGATCAACATTTTCAATAATGTGAATTTCAGTGCACAACGTTACGCTTCAACCTGGAACCATTGGAACAATCCATGGAGTGTTGAAAACCGCGATGGCGAATGGCCACGTTTGGGTGGAAGCGCCAATCGTGAAGAAACCACCTTCTGGCTCGACGACCTGAGTTACCTTCGTTTAAAAAACGTACAGTTAGGCTACACTTTACCTAAAAACTGGTTAACCAGAATAGGGATTTCAAGTGTTCGTCTTTATGGATCGGCAGAGAATCTCGCAACCTTTACCAAATTCCGCGGACTGGATCCTGAAAAAAGAGCAAACGCCAGTGATGCCTATCCGTTGAACAAATCGTATTCACTCGGTATTAATATTGGAATCTAAAAATGACCACTATGAAAAATATATCTTCAAAAATACTGGTCTTCTCGCTAATTGTTGGGTTGACCCTTTTTAACAGCTCGTGTACGAAAGACCTGCTCGATCAGATACCAACCACCGATCTTGGCGCTGCCCAATTCTGGCAAACCGAAGCAGATGCAACTACTGCCCTGATGGGCGCCTATGCTGCAGTGAGACCACTTTTCGACCGTGATTATTACTTCGACGGACAAGGCGAATATGTCAGAACCCGAGGTACCAGCACAACCAATGGCAATCTTCGTTTGGGCGATGCCTACAACGGCGGTAATTATAATCCAACCGGATATGGTGCAAGCTTCGACAAATACTACCGGTACTTGTACGGTGGAGTTAACCGTACCAATTATGTGATAGAAAACGTTCGGAAAATGCTCCCGACAGCCAGTGCAGCTTCAAAACCCGGCCTCGAAGCGGTCATTGGTGAAGCCCGTTTGCTTCGTGGAATGGTTTATTTCCGGATGATCTCGATGTGGGGCGATGTTCCTTACATTGGCAATATTATCTATTCAAATACAGAAGTTGAAAATCTGGCACGTACACCAATTGCACAGGTAAAAGACTCGATTTTGGCCGACTTTACTTATGCCTTCGAGAAATTACCTGCTAAAGGATCTGCTTTGGGCCGCGTTGGTAAACCTGCCGCATTGGCTTTCCGCGGAAAAATGCATCTATACTGGGCTTCATGGAATAAATTTGGATGGCCTGAACTGGAAACATTTGCCGCAAGTGCTACTGAAGCAACAACTGCTTATGCTGCCGCTGCTGCTGATTTTAAATCAGTGATTCAGGATTATGGCTTAACCCTTTTCCGTAATGGCGATCCCGGAGATTGGGGCACCATGGGAAATGCGGATATACTTCCCAATTATTTCTATCTGTTTTTGCCAATTGCAAACGGCGATCCTGAAATGATCATGACGTTTACCCATGGTGGAACGGGAACAGGTCAGGGCGAAGAATTGATGCGTGATGTAGCCGGTCGCACCCATGAAGGATCACAATGCTGGGTATTTCCATATTATGAAATTGCCGACCGTTATCAGTTGACAACAACCGGTGATTTTGCAACTAAATTGGTTCCAATGAATCCATCCACTGCAGGAGCAAGAACAGCGCTTAATTCGGCTGTTAATCCTGCGAGTTATGCTGGTCGCGACTATCGTATGAAATCGTCGATCATGTGGGATTATGAAATGAGCATCGGTTTAACTTCGCTTAAATCAACAGGCTATACTCCATTTATTTACAAAACATGGAACTCAGCGGTTACGATTGGCGGAGTGAAATATACATCGTACAATACGGATGCCGCTGTTTACGGATATGTATTTCGCAAATTCCTGCGCAACTACGGTGGTTTAGGCCGCAGTGAAGGCGATTATGCTTATCCTGTAATGCGTTTGGCCGATGTTTTCCTGATGTATGCTGAAGCAACCAACGAACTGAGCGGACCTCAGGCAGATGCCATTGATTTGCTAAATAAAATTCGTCGCAGAGGCAACCTTCCTGCATTGGCTCCGGCTAAAACCGCCTCTAAAGAAGCGTTCTTTGCAGCCATTGAACAGGAACGAATTATTGAACTTTTGGGTGAAGGACAGCGTAGTTTCGACATTCGCCGCTGGAGGGCCATCGAACGGGTTTGGAACCCACCTTATGGATTGGGCGTCTGGAGAATTGATACGCACGGTGCAAACCGCGATAGATACTATCAGAATACTTCGGAACTTACCTATCAGCAAAATTACATTTTCCGGATTCCACCGAGTGAGCGTGACCGCAATCCAAATTTAACACAGAATAAACCCTGGTTATAGTATTCGGAAAACAAATTGTGAAACTTAAATACATACACAATGAAGAAATATTTTATCACATTAATAGCCATTACTTTAGTAACCTTTGCGTGGGTTAGCTGTACCGATTTTCCTGTTGACGAAGACGGATTGCTGATTACGACCAGGGGACAATGCTATGTTGGCAACTTCGAGTTGCTTGGCGCTGATTTTCAGACAGTAAGAACAAAGGCTGCGGTTATTGATACAACTGCACAAACCATTAACGTAGAAGTGTTTTTTGGTACCGATCTCAAGAACGTGTATCCTCAGTTTAGTTTGGTAACCGATGCCAAGCTTGATCCGAAGATTGTAGGGAAAGTGGATTTCTCAGACCTTGCCAATCCGAAAGTTTACACGGTTATCTCGGGAAACCGGCTGGTTAAGAAACCATATACCGTTTACGTAACAGTTCAAGCCAAACCTTAAAAGAATCGAATTATGCAACTTAAACATTATAGTTTAGCACTCCTGACCATACTGGTTGTCTTTTTTACGGCCTGTCAGGATGAAGAATACGCTCTGCCAACCTTGGAGGGAGGGCTTCACAACGATTGTATCAAACGCACGTTGGGTCCAAATGTGGTTGGACTGAATATTGAATTTGCCTATGCAATGGCGCTTCCAAAAGCCGAAGGTAAAATCCTGTCAGCTCAGGTTGAAGCTTCGATTGCCGGAGCGCCTGCCACTTATATGGAATACCGCTCATTCAGTACAAACGGAAGTGGTGTAGATGTACCTGTAACGATTGGTTCTCCGTCGGTAAATTCAGGTACAAAAACAGAGGTGGTTTTCAGCAAAGACACCTGTGCTGCAACTTTGCGCTACTACTACATTATTCCTGAAGAGGCCCGCGGAAAAACTGTTAAGTTTACTTTTTCGGCAAAGGCTAGTAACGGACAAACGGTATCATATGAAATGGGACCATACAACGTTGCCAAAATGGACATGAAACTCGATTTGGTGTTGAGCGACAACAACAACAGCTACCTCTCGATTGCCGATATGGCTGTTTACAATGCTGCAACTGCTGCAACCAAAGCCGCCAGTATTGATTTGGTTTATCTTTACCGGACTTACACAACGGCTACATTTAATCATGCTTTGGTTGCCCCGGCTGCCAGTCCCGATTATAAGCCCGGAATTACCCTTCCTGCCGGGGTGATTAATAGTGCCAAAATATGGAAGGTATGGGCTTTGCGCGATCAGCAACTTGCCCGTTTGCAGTACGGTATTTTTATCGACGATCTCGATTTTCAGCAACTCGATTTTGCAGGTGCTCCCGATTATGCCATCAATTTGAGGGCAGAAGCTGGCATCTGGGTGGAAACTGCTGACGGAAAATACAGGGCCTATATTTACATCAACAAAATTGACAATACCAAAAAGGAAATGACCATCAGCATCAAACGTTATCCGATGCAGTAGTCAAGAACTAACATAAAAGAGTTATTGTGCTGTTAAAAGTAGTGCGATAACTCTTTTTTTATTCAAGCCTAAACCAACTAAATTTAACCAAGCCTGAAGAAATGCTAACCAAAGGAATATTTGGCTTTCTTTTCATTCTGATTTTCTTCTTCTGTCCCCAACAAAACATTGCAGCGGAGAAATCTCTCTTTCCGGGTCAAAAAGTTATTCTGGATGCCGACCTTGATTCGGATGTTGACGATGTTGGGGCAATGGCCATGCTGCTTAACCTGCACAAAGCCGGGACGATCGAGTTAATTGGCGTCGTAGTTACGAGCGACGATCCTTTCGCTCCCGTTTGTGCCAGCGCAATCAATACCTTTTATGGATGCTCTGATATTCCAGTCGGATTTTTGAAAGGCCAGCCAAAACTGACCAATCACTCACGTTACACCAAAATTATAGCCGGCGAATACGATTCAAAGCTGAAATCATGGGACGATGCCGATGATGCGGTCAAACTTTACAGAAAATTACTGACACAAAATCCCGACGAATCAGTAACCATTGTTTCAATAGGCCACCTGAGCAGTCTTCAGGGGCTGTTGCAATCCGGAGCCGACCAGCTGTCGCCCCTGAACGGCAAAGAACTGGTAAAGAAAAAAGTTGGTAAATGGATTTGTATGGGAGGTCAGTTTCCCCAAGGCAAAGAGGCCAATTTTTACCGCCCCGATCCGCAATCAACGGTTTATTGTCTGGCCAATTGGGAAAAAGAAGTCGTTTTCTGTGGCTGGGAAGTAGGCAACAAAATAATCACAGGAGGCAAGAAATTGAAAAGCGAAGTTCCAAACGACCATATTTTATATAGGTCGTACGAACTGTACAACAATTTTGCAGGAAGGCAAAGCTGGGATCAGATTGCCGTTTTACTGCTCACCGGTCATGCTGATCGTTTCTTTTCTTTTGTTAACGGGCACTGCATGGTTGCGCCCGACGGCAGCAACACCTGGGAAAGCGCTTCCGCAGGCAAACATCAGTATGTGGTCTTAAATCCCGAAATTAATAAGGATCATATCAGCATTTTTACGGATGATTTGATGATTGGGAAAAAGGTTCCAGTCTCACAAAAACCAGAAATTAAACCTTAAAATCTAACGTTATGAAAGGACTTTTTTCACTCATTTTGCTTGTTTGGGTTTTCATCGTCTTTTCTCCTGAAAATAGTTTTGCCCAAAAATTTATCCATCCCGGAATTGGTCAGACTTCAGCCGATCTGGAATACATGAAAAAGCAGGTACTTGCAGGGGAACAACCCTGGAAAGATGCCTTTGACCGTCTGAAAGCTGCGACCAACCTTCAGTTTGAGGTAAAACCATACACACATGTTCTTCGCGGCCCCTACGGAAAACCAAATATTGGCGGCGACGACCTTTCCAAAGGCTCCGACATGGCCTACAATTGTGCCATTATGTGGTACATTACAAACGAAAAAGCTTATGCCGGTAAGGCAATCGAAATCATCAACGCATGGGCGCCGGTAGTCTGGGATTTTGATTACAACGACGCCAAATTACTTGCTGGCTGGACCGGACACCAACTGTGCAATGCCGCCGAAATTCTGCGCTACACCGATTCTGGATGGCAACAAAAAGACATTGACCGTTTCACCGAAATGCTGATGACGGTGTATTATCCGCTGATGCGATTTTATTACCCGCAGGCCAACGGCAACTGGGATGGCGCCATTATTCATTCCATTTTGGCAATCGCCATTTTTACCGACAACCGCGAGATGTTCAACAATGCCACCGACCATTTTTTACACGCTCCCGTAAACGGAAGTATGTTCAAATACATATACCCAAGCGGGCAATGTCAGGAGTCGATGCGCGATCAGGCACACGTTCAGCTTGGACTGGGCGAATTTGCCGGAGCAGCCAAAATAGCATTCACGCAGGGTGTCGATTTCTTTGCGATTGCTGATAACCGGATTGCGCTGGGTTACGAATACACTGC
>CAMDGL010000135.1 GCA_945897845.1 Chitinophaga pinensis
CATACCAACTATGAAGTCCTGTTTTTTACTCATTATCTTCCTTGCAATGCCAACCATATTCGCATTTGCACAGAATCAGGCTCTGAAAACTCCTTCGGAAGCGAAAAAATACACCATTGAAAATTGTATCAATCAATTTGATACAGCAAAAACTGTCAAAACATCGGTTGGATACCAGTATTGGTTTATCGCGCAAAAATTTCTGGAAGACGGACTAACTGTAAAAATGAGTGTTGTCGCTCCACATCAGGCTACACATGCAGCACACAAACACGAAGGCGACGAGATCTTCTTCATTCTGGAAGGCACAGCACAATTTTCTATTGATGGAAAAACCACAACTGGCGGGGCTTATTCCAGTTTTTATTGCCCGGTTGGCAGTGAACACGGCATTAGCAATGCAGGATCAACCGAGCTTAAATATTTGGTCATCAGAAAATATCCGGTTAAATAAAACCAATTCCCATGAAATTATTTAAAATTGTTTCGCTGATTGTCTTTTGTGGAATATTTGGAGGGACATCACAAGCTCAAAAGCCAATTAATGAGCGTAGTTGGTCGTCGGTAGCCACCGGAATGCCCGAAGAATGGTACGGTTCGGATGAATCGGTTCGGGTAGCTGAAAATGTGCTGCTTTACCAACGTAATTTGGGCGGCTGGCCAAAGAATACACCTTTTCACCTGCCACTTTCTGAAATGCAAAAGGCAAAAATACTAAATGAAAAAAGCAACGAGGATGCCATTTTCGACAATGGAGCCACCACTACAGAGATGCGTTTTCTGGCCAAAATGTTCGCTAAAACAGTCAGCGATACTTATAAAACTGCGGTGGAAAACGGACTCCGTTTCATTCTGAAAGCCCAGTACGATAATGGTGGATGGCCCATGTTTTACCCGCTCAAAAAAGGTTACTACACCCACATTACTTTCAACGACGATGCCCATGCCCGTTTGCTAAAACTTTTAAAGGAAATAAACGATCGGAAACCTTTATTTGCTTTCGTTACCGATGAGAAACTGTTGGATGATTCGAAAAAAGCCTGGGATCGTGGTATAGACATTATCCTGAAAACACAAATAATTGTCAACGGGAAACCTACCGTATGGTGCGCCCAGCACGACGAAACCACATTTCTTCCGGCCAAGGCACGTGCCTACGAATTACCTTCATTTAGCGGTGCCGAGTCGGTTGGATTGCTTGAAATCCTTATGGAAATCGAAAATCCGTCATCCGAAATTATTCGTGCCGTTCAGGGAGGAATTGAATGGCTGGATGCGCACCGACTAAAAAATACCCGTTGGGATACCTTCTCAAATGCTGAAGGTAAAAAAGACCGGCGAATTGTGACCGATCCGAATGCAGGTGATATGTGGGGCCGTTTTTATGAACTGGAAACCGAACTTCCGTATGTATCCGACCGCGATGGAATCAAAAAAAGTACGCTCGAAGAAATTGGCTACGAACGTCGGAATGGATATAGCTGGTACACAGATTCACCGCAGAAAGTGTTAAAAAAGTATCCGGAATGGAAATCAAAATGGGTAAAATAGCTGTTTAATAATTCGCTAAAACCCATTAAGTTGCATGGTTACGGTAGGTATCAGCAACAAAAATCCCAGTACAAAAAGAATTGCAATCAACGGGAAAACCCATTTCAGCCATTTGTGGTAAGGAATGCGGGCGACACCCAGCACCCCGATCAAAACTCCTGAAGTTGGCGTAATCATATTGGTAAATCCGTCGCCAAACTGGAATGCCATCACCGTTGCCTGCCTCGAAATTCCAATCAGGTCGCCAAATGGAGCCATTAAAGGCATGGTAATCGCCGCTTTGGCCGATCCGCTTGGAATGATGATGTTGATCAGGGTTTGAATTCCGTACATGATTTCAACCGATGCGATCTTTCCATACTGACCAAGTGATTTCGACAATCCGTACAAAATACTGTCGATTACACCGCCATCTTCGAGCACAACAATGATTCCCCCGGCTAAACCAACAATCAGGGCAGCCGAATAAATATCTTTCATTCCGTCAATAAACGATTGTGCAATTTCATTAGCGCTTTGGTTGAATGCCATTCCGGACGCAATACCTGCAGCCAGAAAAAGTGTGGCGATTTCCATTACATACCAATTATATCCCATTACGCCAACAATCAGGAATAGAATAGTATAACCGAGTATCAGCAGAATGAAAAAATGGATGGATTTCTTCAGGCTAAACCAACCGATCAATGCAAACAGCGCAGCCGATATTGGAATAATAGGCAAAGTGACAGATGAATTGCCAATTTTCAGGATAGATTCAGGGTATTTAACTGCAAATGCAACGAGTACGGTGGTAATCAGGCCGTAAACAATCCACGCCATTTGTGGCGTATAATATTCAAGTTTTTCGTCATTCAACTGAACGTGTTCACGCCAGTGGGCATCTTCTTCGTAAACGGGCGATCGTTTGGGATTGCGCCGGATTTTTGACATGTACCACAACACGAAACCAATACCTGCGACATTAATTACCACCCAGCAAAACAGGCGGTATTCGATGCCTGAGAACAGCGGGATACCTGCCAATCCCTGTGCAATACCGATGGTGAACGTGTTTAGAATGGCTCCTGCAAAACCAATGTGTGCGGCAATGTAAACCATGCAAACACCGGTGATCGAATCATAACCCATCGAAACTGCCAATGGAATAAATATGATCGCAAAAGCAATGGTTTCTTCACTCATCCCGAAAATCGCCCCAAATGCGCTAAACAGCAGCATGATAAAAACCACGATCACATTGTCGACCCCAACGTATCGCAAAAAACGCGTTTTATCGAGTTTCCGAATTCTTTTCAGGAATGAAAAAATGGCTACATCAATCGCTTTGGTTTGGTTCATTATCCAGAAAGCCCCGCCAATAACAAGGATGAAAACGATGATTCCGGCCTGTTTTACGAATCCGTTGAAAAGTGCTGAAAATATTTGCCACGTTTGGGCTTCGGCCACAGTTTTTGATGGATGCCCGTCAGGCAATTCATTCATCTTGTGATAAACCATCAGCGTTTGTTCCTTACCGTCAATAATTTGTGCCTCTTTTACAAATTTTCCCGGAGGAATGATCCAGGTTAAAATGGCAGCAAAAACAATGAAACTAAAGACAATCACGAAGGTATGCGGAACTTTTTTTGTCATCAACAGTTAATTAGCTTTGGATAAGATGTACATATCAACTAAATTATAAATCGTCTGCATCGTTCAGCACCGGAAATTTACTGCGAAAATCGGCCATTTCCTGATGCGAAAGTGATGAAATCAGCACTTCCTCTGCAGCGGATAACGATTTTACCAGATGCTCCCCTTTGGTATTTAGAACCTTCGAACCGCCTGAATATTTGATTTCATTTCCATCAATACCAACTCGGTTCACACCCACCACGTAACATTGGTTTTCGATGGCACGGGCTTTCAGTAAAGTATTCCAAACAACATTCCTCGCGTTTGGCCAATTGGCCGAATACACCAGTAAATCGTATTCATTTCGGTTGCGGCTCCATACCGGAAAGCGCAAATCGTAGCAAATCAACGGGCAAATTCTCCAGCCTTTGTACTCAACAATCAATCGTTCTGTGCCTTTCTGGAAATGGCTTTCTTCATTGCCCATCGTAAATAGGTGGCGTTTATTGTAAAAATGTATTTCTCCTGAAGGTTCGACAAAAACTGACCGATTATAAAAATCACCATTTTCCTGAATAATCAAACTTCCGCAAAGCGCAAGCTGATGCTCAGAACTGCGTTTTTTCATCCATTGCACTGTTTCACCGTCCATTGCTTCAGCCAGTTCCGAAACATTCATAGAAAAGCCGGTTGTAAACATTTCAGGCAAGAAAACGATATCGGTTTTTGTATCCTGAAGCAATTCATCAATTTTTGCACGGTTCGCTTCAGGATTTTCCCAAACCAGATCGAGTTGAAAAACGGCGATGTTTAAAAGGTCTTGAGTCATGGGTGAAGTTTTTTAGTATCAATAATTTGGTCATTGGTTGTCATTGGTTGTCATTGAGACTGGTCACTGCGACTGACCACTGACCACTTTTTAGCCTAATCTTCTGCTGTAAATTTCTCCGGATGGCGTCCAATCGCTGCATACTCGCGGTAAAAAGCTTTCATTCTCCGGATGTCTGCTTCTGCATCGTCGGTCAGTTCAAATGGTTTTACCCACCCTATTTCTTTGCGTCCGAAGTCGAAGACACCCAGGCAAACGGTCGCTCCTGTTGCTTTTGCGATGGTATGAAAACCAGCTTTCCACTTTTTTGTCAAATTCCGTGTACCTTCCGGCGTGATGGCCAGATGCATCGTTTCTCGATTGTTCATTTCGTGAATGATTTGCTTGGTAATGGAAGCGCCTCTTGCGCGGTCAATGGGAATTCCGCCCATCTTTTTCAGGATCGGACCAACCGGCCAAAAGAAAAACTCTTTTTTGATCATGGTATTTGCCACGCCGCCAAGTGATGTGTAAAACAGATATGAAAGTACAAAATCCCAACCGCTGGTATGGGGAACTCCAATGATAATGGCTTTTTTATATGGAATCACTCCATTTTTCGGTTTCCAGCCAAATATTTTCAAAAGCAGTTTGCAGATTGATCGCCACATAATTAGTTGATGTTAAATTCGATGATATTAGTTGCCTTACAATATTCTTTCAATAAACGGATTGCTATCTGTTTGGCAGTTTCCAGCTGATCGTCACTGCCAAAATCGATGAGGATCATCAGAAACCGGCTGGTTTGATTGGATACCTCGGTCCGCTGCGAATCGCTGGTTGGTGTGCCGAAAGCTCCGAGTTCATCCCGAAAAACAGGTAAATTTTCAATGTTCAGAATACCTCTGCCAATACCTGAATAGGGTTCGCCGGCAAGCCCGATTCCAAAACCAATGTCGCCCCGGATTTTACCGGCATCGTAGCCGCCAATTGAAAAGCCGGAAGTAATCGAGACCAGATTTAACTGATCGACCACATTGTTGATCTGATAAAGGTCTTTTCCTGAAACAACCCTGCGCATCAAAGCTTCGGCTGACAAACGGTATCGGGCCGGATCTTTTCCACAGGCTTTGTAGGCTTTTCGGGAGGCTGAAATGACCGGTATTTTGGAAATATCATCAATTGCCAGCGATTGATTGATTTGAGCACTTCTGGAATTAATTTCACTGGTAAGTTCAATAACTGGTTCTGCAACAATTACATCAGCTTCAATGCAGCCCAGCCGAAGTTTGGGGCAAAGTGTTTTGAGTTTTTCACTGATACAAATATTGACCATGTCGTCGATAGCTGTTGATTTTTAATTCTGAGCTTACCTGCCTGCCCACAAATGTAGGAATTTAGTCTGCAACAACTATTTTCAAAAATGGATTAACTTTTTGCTTACACTTAACCCGTTTAAATTAACCTTCAGAATATATATTCCTTTGGAATACCCAGCTAAACTGAAGTTGAATTGGGTGGAATACATATTGACACTGAATTGTTTGGAGAACAATATTTTACCGTTTAAGTCTGTAACGACGGCATCGGCGGTTCCATAATCAGGATGAAAAACATTTACGTTGAAAATGTCATTTGATGGATTTGGAAATACAAGCGTCTCCAGAGAATTGCCGACAAGATCTATTGTAATGGCGCCGAAAGCGCCATTATGACCGTCAACCTGCAACCAATATTGCTTTCCGGGTTCGAGTACCAAATTTTCAATGAGTGAGGTTTTATCGCTTGACGATCGGTTGTCGTTGGCTGCAACCAGCGAATATTGTTTTTTATCAGCCGATAAAATTCCACGGTAATCAGATGCTTCATACACTGCAATCTGGTCGTCAAATCCAAAAGTGTTGATGGTAACATTGCCTTTTTCAGGCGAAACGAAGGTGAACCAGATCGAATTGTCCAACAAGCTTTTGGTAGGTTTAAAATCGGGACACCAACCTTTTACTGCCAGACAACCCAGCGATTGGGGATTGGGTTCATTCGTTTCAGCAGTTGCACATTTGTTTGAATATCCGGTATTTCGACCTAAAAATAATTTTGCCGCATTGCCAATGTGATCGTTTGGCTGAATGATTACATGAAGTAAAATGCTGTCGGAAGCTGTGCAATTGCCGTTTGTACCGGTAACCTTGATCCAGGTATCAAACGATCTGGTGTAATTGGCCGATGATTTCAGAGTCAGAAATGCAGTGTTCGAACTACTTTCCATTTCAATCAATTCCGGTCGGCTAATTTTGAAACTGTAATTTACAGCACCACCTGCAATCAGCGGAAATCCTTTCAGGTCACCGCCGCATACCACAGTATCCTTTCTGACTTTAAGGAACCTGACATCCAATTTGCTTCTGGCTATGATGTATTTATTTTGAATAAGTTCGTTGCTTCCGTATTTATTTGATGCACTTAACTTAACCGAGTAAGTGCCATCTTTCAGAAATAATATTTGCGGATTTTGAGAAGTACTATCAGTGCCGTCGGCAAAGCTGTAGGCTGGAGGATCGATTTGCCAAAGCCATTCTGTTGGTTTGTGCGTGCTTCTGTCGGTAAACAAAACAGGTGAATTTACACATACTTCCTGTAATTCGGCACGGAAGTTGGTTTTTGGCGGCATTTTCCAAATCCCGTCAAGTATTTTTAACGAGTTTGAAGGATCGAGCCAGTATGCAAGTTGTTTGGTATTTTCTGGATTAAAGTTCCACGAAACCGAAAGTTTTCCAAAAAGTAAAACTGAGTTGGCTCCTCCGTGAAGCTGTCCGACAATCCGTCTGTTCTGATCAAAAAGCGGAGCTCCGGATGATCCAACCTCCGGCATCCCGGAATTAAATAAGGAATACCAGTGCGTTCCCGGCAATGTTGTGGAAACAAGTACAAGTTCCTCTGAAAACCATTGTATTTTTTCAGGATAGCTGAATGAAGTGTTGTTGGCTGTTGCGATGCTTTTAGGCGCTCCATCCGGATGATGGATGCACGCACTTGACCGGGGATTTTCACCACTGACATCCCACCCGGCATAGAACGGATTGTATTCGTCGGGAGGATATTCATTCAACAGCAGCAGGGAAAAATCAGAATCCTGACTTCCCGATTTTAAAGTGGCGCCTGCCAAGGTCTGAGAAAAGGCCGCATCCTCGGATTCACAGGTCGAATTCTCAAAATTAAAATAAGTGACGAGCGTATTTGCTGCCAAATCAGAATTGATGCAATGGTTGGCAGTCAGAAAATAGGGAGTCTCATCGTTTTTTACATTGTTTATCAATGATCCGGTGCAAAAATAGGAATTCTGAAAGTTGTGAAAAGTCATCAGGCAAACACTGTGTTTTACTATTTGCCAGTCAGCACCTTCCTGGCAATTAATACCTATCCGGCTTTCCGCCAATTTCTGAAGATCAAGATATGCCTGCGATACCGAACCCAAAACCAGTTCTCCTGAAAACGCTGCCGACGTAGGCTCAAAATATTCAATGATCATGTTAGTCCCGGGAAATTCAGCAACCGGCAAAATATTTTTCAGATTGTTACTGTTTTGGGTGAATGCACCACGCAGCTGCGTTTTTGAAGCATTGTAAATAAACACTTTGGCATTTTCGGGAAGGTGGTACTTTTTGAAAAAGATTCCAAGTGACAGGGCATTTTCAGATTCTATTTTGAATTGCCAAATGGTTCCCTTGCCCCTTATTTCAGTTTTAATTCCTGATTCTTTGATATTAATTTCACAGGTTTGAACAACTCCGTACCGGTTGTCAATACTGAATTTTTTATCCTCTTCAAGCATTTTGCCGATTCGAACCGAATCCAGTTTCATTTCCGGAATAATTACTGCTTGTTTTTGTTCGATGAGAAAGCTTTCGGGCAAACCTTTTTCACTTACCTGCGCTTTCAATTCGAAACAGTTAATACCGGTTCCAAAAGTCAGGCTGAAGACAAACCAACAGTAAATTAAGCGTCTCACAGTTAATCTTTAATAATTATACAGACACTTTGACACGAAAATAACCCTATCTCGCTGTATGAACGTTAAACGAAAATGACCGTCCGAATGTGATTAATATTAACTGTTTTTCTGTTTCTGAACATCAGAAAAATACTTCGGTGCGGATATTTTCAGGAGGAAGCCCGTATTTTTCGAGTATTGCTGTTACTTCTTCAATCATTTCTGAATTTCCACAGAGGTAACAAATGGTATCCGGATCAACCGCATTTTCCTTCAGGTAATAGGTTACCCGGCCAAAATAGTCACCCTGATCCAGCCGCGAAGTGCAAAGTATGTACTTCTCAGGATTAAATGCATCTCTTCCGTAGGCTTCATCAGCAAAATGGACACCATGCAATACATTGTAATTCAATGCCGGATATGATTTTACATAGGAATGGAAAGGGGATATTCCGGTTCCTGAGGCAATCATCAAAGTCGGATGGCCCTGTTTCGTTTTCTCGTTCAGTATGAAATATCCTTTCGGACCTTCAAGATCCAGCTCTGAACCGGGAGTCAGATGACGCAAATAGCGCGAAAATTCACCTGCAGGAATTTCGCGGATTAAAAAGTCAAGAAATTCATCGTTCGTTGAACTGAATATTGAATATTCGCGCCCTTTTTTCTCATCCGGAATGCGAATTACCACATATTGCCCAGGTTCAAATTGCAGTCCATGACGGTCGAGCCTGAGAATAAATGTTTCGGGAGTTAAGTTGATAATCTCCAGTACGGTATGTTTTCTTCTTTTCATATGTAAGTTTCAAGTTCCAGGTTTCAAGTTCCAGATTTTTGCTTGTCCTTGAGACTTGGTTATTCAATATTGATTATTGGATATTATAAAAAATGACAATTCTTTTCAGGTAATTCTTCATCCGTTCACATGCCTTTCCGCATGGTACGACGACCGAACCAACGGACTGCTTTCGACAAATGAAAATCCCCTTTTCATACCTTCGTTTCTATATTTTTCAAAGATTTCAGGAGCAATGTATTCTTGAACGGGCAACAAATTTGAGTCAGGCTGAAGATACTGACCGATGGTTAAAACCTTGCAGCCTGCTACGCGAAGATCGTCCATTGCCTGCAACATTTCCTCTTCAGTTTCGCCCAATCCAACCATGATTCCTGATTTGGATACAATTCCGGCTTCAGAAATAATTGAAATGGTTTTCAGGCTGCGGTCGTAACGAGCCGTGCTGCGTACTTTTGGTGTCAACCGCCGGACGGTTTCCATGTTGTGCGAAATCACATCGGGAGCGGCATCAATCACTTTTTGAATGAGTTCCGGATTGGCATTAAAATCAGGAATCAGCGTTTCGATGGTTGTATCAGGGTTTAATTCTTTTATTTTCCGGATGGTTGTTGCCCAGAATTCGGCGCCGCCGTCGGCCAGATCGTCGCGGGTAACCGAGGTTATTACGCAATGTTTCAATGCAAGCGTTTGTATTGTTTTGGCCAGTCGAAGCGGTTCAAACCAATCAACCGGATCGGGAACATCGTTTTGTACGTAACAAAAACGGCAGTTGCGGGTACATTTATCACCCAGAATCATGAAACTGGCAGTTCCGGCATTCCAGCATTCCCCTTTGTTGGGGCAGTTTCCGCTGGTACATATTGTATTTAAATGGTGGTCGGCTATTAACCGCTTAACTTTCATGTAATTTTCACCTTTCGGAAGAGGTGATTTCATCCAACGCGGCAATCGCTCCCGCTCTGTTTTTAATTC